>JAAZPS010000276.1 GCA_012797095.1 Bacillota bacterium
AAAAGCTGATGGAAGGGGTGCGGAACGGTTACAGCGAAGAGGAGATGGATGATTTGCGGGGGCTCATGCGTCAATACGAGGGCTTGAGCCTCTCCGAGCTGCAGCACTATGCCTTATCGGATCATGTCAAAGATTTTTACTACACCGCCTCGACCTCCCTGAATGCGGCTGAGGGCATCGAGCCGTACAGCACCGAGGATACAGCGGGGGCCAACGCCCGCCGTGAACAGGATGGAAGAGCGCAATTCGGCGGGGCGGGGCATGGCGGCGGGTTCGGCGGAATGGCCATGGGCGATTTCTCTCTCACGGGATATTCAAGCGAGAGCGCCATGACCAGATTTGTCTCCGGCGAGTCGCAAATCACCGGGGGCGCCATGTTTGATCCGGCGTCACCTGATTATGATTGCCTGATCAGCAGCGAACTTGCGGTATTTAACGGACTTACAGTGGGCGACATCTTCACATTGGAGAACCCTGACAATGAAGGGGAAACATACTCCCTGACCATTGTTGGGATCTATGAAAACGCGAGCTCCGATCTGGAGAGCGGCCGGATGATGTTCGGGACGGCCAATGACCCGGCCAACCTGATCTGTGTCAGCTATAAAGCGGTAAATGCTATGGCGGAGCAATCCTCGACTATGGCTGTCACCGAAACCGATCCGAACGGTCGGGAGATAACAACGGCTCTATCCCTGCAAACCTCGGGCACCTTTCTATTTGGAAACAGGGCGGATTACGACAGCTTCGAGCGGGAAATCAGGGATAAAGGGTTGTCCGTATACTACACGCTTTCTTCATCGGACCTGAACAGCTACGCTGAAAAGCTTGTTCCACTGGAAAACTTGAGCAGTTTTGCCTCAACTCTGCTGGCGGTGATTCTGAGTGTAGGTGCGATTGTCCTTGTTGTAGTGAACATCTTCAATATCCGGGAGCGTAAATATGAAGTGGGTGTGCTGACGGCAATAGGGATCAAGAAGACAAAGGTAGCGGCTCAGTTTGTGATTGAACTGCTTGCGGTTACGCTTATCGCCATCATCATCGGGACGGGGATCGGGGCGATCGTCTCCGTACCTGTATCTAACAACCTGCTGAGTTCGCAGATCGAGGCCCAGAAAACAGTGCATAGTTCGTTGGAGCAAAGGTTTGGCCGGCCTGGCGGAGACCCTGAAGGCGGGATGACCGTTCCCGGTGGGTTCGGCGGGCCCATGTTCGGGAAGGGCGGAGCCTTTAGAAGCTCCATCGAATATATAAATACGATCAATGCCGGCGTTGATCTTTCCATCCTTTTGCAGCTCATGGGCATCGGTATTCTGCTGACCATAGTATCGAGTTTGGCAGGGATTGTCTTTGTGATGAGGTACGACCCGCTGACCATACTGGCCAACCGGGATTAACGAAGGGGGAAAAGCGATGAGCATCCTATCCTTGGACAATATTGGATTTTCTTACGGAAAGGGCGAAAAAATACTGCAAGAACTCGTTTATGAATTTGAAAAAGGAAAAATCTATGCCATCGTGGGACGTTCCGGCGCGGGTAAAACCACCCTTCTTTCGCTGCTCAGCGGGCTGACCTCTCCCACGGAGGGCGTGATCCTGTTCAAAGGCAACGATATTCGCAGAATCGATCGCTACCGCTACCGGAGCCAGTATGTGGGAGTCATTTTTCAACAATTCAATCTGCTGCCCCATCTGACAGCTGTTGAAAATGTAGAGCTGTCCATGCGGGCCTCGGGTAAGATGATCCGGGAGAAGCGCAAAGCAGCACTGCAGTTGCTGGAGAGAGTGGGCCTGGACGAAAGATTGGCCAATCGCCGCATCCTGAAACTTTCCGGCGGCGAACAGCAGCGCGTGGCCATTGCCCGGGCGCTCTCTTTTGATCCCGAGGTTATACTTGCCGATGAACCCACGGGGAACCTGGATCTGACCACGCAGGAGGAGATCATGGAGATATTCACCCAGCTGGCTCATGGGGAGGATAGATGTGTGATCATCGTCAGCCATTCCCCCAAAGTGGCCGACAGCGCAGATCATGTTTACAGGCTTTCCCCTTTAACATCGCCCTGATGGCCGGTAAGGCGATTGGAGGGGCCCATTGGATGCACCGGGGGAAATTGCCTCGGGGAAAAGGGGTGCCCTCACGAACGGAGGCAGAATGCGGTGTTTCGATTGACAAATACATATGGTAAATAGTACAGTTGCCTGAAGGAGACTGGGATATGCTTCAATTGAAAAGTATTGTTAAACATTACGCCATGGCCGATCGAAGCGTAGAAGCCCTCAGGGGGATCGACCTTGAATTTCGCAAGAGCGAATTTGTGGCCATTCTCGGTCCGTCGGGCTGCGGCAAGACGACTCTGCTCAATATCATTGGCGGTCTCGATCGCTATACCAGCGGCGATCTTGTTGTCAACGGCCTATCGACAAAAAAATTCAAGGATGTCGACTGGGACATATATAGAAACAACTCCATCGGTTTCGTCTTTCAAAATTACAACCTTATCCCGCATCAAAGCGTCCTTTCCAATGTGGAGCTGGCCCTGACCCTGGCCGGCATCTCCAGGGCCGAGCGCCGCAGACGGGCTACCGAGGCCCTCGTCAAGGTCGGTCTTGCGGGGCACCTTCAGAAGAGGCCGAATCAGCTCTCGGGCGGGGAGATGCAGCGCGTGGCCATCGCCCGCGCCCTGGTGAATGATCCCGATATCCTGCTGGCCGATGAGCCGACCGGTGCGCTGGACACCGGGACAAGCGCCCAGATCATGGCGATCTTGAAGGAGATCTCCAGGGAGCGTCTGATCATCATGGTGACGCACAATTCCGAGATCGCCAGAGCCTATTCTACCAGGATCATCCGGTTGCTGGACGGCAGCGTGACCGACGATACCGCTCCCTATCACGGTAAGGAACAGTCCCCGGTCAGGGAGGGGGATCAGGGGAGAAAAAAGAAGAGATCGATGTCCTTCCTCACGGCGCTCTCGCTGAGCCTGAACAACCTGATGACCAAGAAAGCACGCACCTTCCTGACCGCCTTTGCCGGGAGCATCGGGATCATCGGCATTGCGCTGATCCTCTCCCTTTCCAGCGGCATGCAGGCCTATATCAAAAATATGCAGGAAGACACCCTGTCGACCTATCCCCTCCAGATCTCCGGCCAGTCGATGGATATGGCCGGCATGATGGGCTCGATGATGCGCTCCAACAGAAAGAGCGGCGAGGAACATGAGCTGGACAGGGTCTATGCCAACAACATTACCACCGACATGATGAAAGGCATTTCCGCACAGGTAGCCAAAAACGATCTGAAACGCTTCAAGGTCTATCTGGACAGCGAAGAAGGCTGCGGAATCCGTGATATCTCCAACGCGGTGCAGTACGGATACGGCCTGGAGCTGCAGCTCTACAGCGCCGACACCGCCGACGGCATTCTGAAGGTGAACCCGAGCGATATCCTCTCCCTGATGTGGGATGGTGGCGGCTCGCCCGGCAATGGGATGATGCATGGTGGTGGCACCGGTGTATCGGTAACGAACGCCGAGATCTGGACCGAGATGATTGGCAACCAGGCGTTGCTCGAAAAACAGTACGAGCTCCTTGCGGGCTCCTGGCCCACTTCCTATGACGAGGTTGTTCTGGTGGTGGATGAGAACAATGAGCTCAGCGATACAGTGCTTTATGCGCTGGGCCTGCTGGATCAGGCCGGACTCAAAGAAATGAAGGAGAAGATCGAAAAGGGAGAAAGCATTGCTGAAGCAGCCGGAGATACCACCGCCTATTCTTATGCTGAGCTGCTGGGGCTCTCTTTCAAGTTGCTATTGAACACAGATCGCTACGAAAAAGAAATGGAGAAGGGTCTGTGGGTCGATCGCGGCGATGAGGAGACCTACATGAAACCCGTCATCGGCAAAGCCCAGGAAATAAGGGTCGCGGGAATTATACGGCCGCAGAAAGAGGTTACTGCCACCTCGATCAGCGGAGCCGTTGCCTATACTGCCGAGCTGGCCAGGTATGTGATGGACAGGATTAATGAAGCCGAAATCGTCAAAGAACAGAAGGCGGAACCCGAAATAAATGTGCTGACCGGTCTGCCCTTCGACATGGATGATTATACAGATAATTTGACGATGGATGATCTTGAACAATACCTGCAAACACTGCCTGCGGCCGGGCAAAAACAGATGCAGGGGATGATGAGCTCTCTGACGGAGGAGGAAGCGCTTGCCGCCTTTGCAGGGATGATGAGGGATGCCGCCGGCAAAGCGACAACATACGAGGATAATCTGGTGCGCTTTGGCGTTGTTGATCTGGATAATCCCGATTCCATCAGCATCTATCCAAAAGACTACGATTCGAAAGAGAGTGTCTCCGCCTATATCGAAGATTACAACAGGGCGCAGAAAGAGGCGGGGCATGACGAATATGTGATCAGCTACTCCGACATGATGGCCGTCATGATGTCCTCGGTCACCTCTATCGTCAATATCATCACCTATGTGCTGATCGCTTTTGTGGCGATCTCGTTGGTGGTCTCGTCCCTTATGATCGGGATCATTACCTATATATCGGTATTGGAAAGGACCAAGGAGATCGGCATATTGCGCAGTATCGGCGCATCAAAGAAAGATATATCCAGGGTCTTCAATGCCGAAACCATCATTGTTGGATTCGTGGCCGGAGCGCTGGGTATTCTGATCACACTGCTGCTGAACATCCCGATCAGCTATATCATCAACCGGTTTGTCGATGTTTCGGGACTTGCAAGGCTGCCCGTTTACGGTGCCGTTGGGCTGATCATCATCAGCGTGCTTCTGACCGTTATCGCCGGGCTGCTTCCCTCCAGAATAGCCGCCCGGAAAGATCCGGTGGAAGCGCTGCGTACCGAATGATAGAGCATACAGGTCGAGCTGGCTTACCAAATGTTTCATTTATGAGCTGATTTTTTCTTGGGAAAAGGGAAAAAGGGGTAAGCGGAGAAAACATAAGGTAAAGCAGCTATTATTTGGCCAACTAGCAATGCCATAATCCGCCACAGCATTTTTAAATCAATAGGAAAACAAATTTAGTGCAAGCATATGGATACCAGGGGCATGATTATTTGGGAGGTGGTGCATCTTGGAAAACAGGCAACTATTTATTAGAATCTGTGACAACTCCGAGGATAATGATAGTATTCCGCTGATGCTTCTCTCAAATGTTCTCAAGGGCATCCAGCAGACTTTTTACTACATTGGTTTATCTGAGGCCAGGTATGAGGTTAAGAGCAAAATTGGGCGGATACCCACCGAAATACGGCGATCGTGTGCACTGAGGAAGAGACTTGTGCAAAGTGGTAGCTTTGAAATGATCGCTGAGGTTGTCGAACCGGATGGACAGCTGAGGATCCACGGAGATGTAGGTCTACAGGCGCGTGATAGCTTTCTGAGGATCATTGGCCTTCTTTCCGATGATTCCGGGGTAGAATCTTTGAAAGATGTTATTGTAGATAGCATCCTCAGGAGGACAATTTTACGTTCTGTTCAGTCCTATTGCCCAAAAATGGGCGACCACTGGAGTGTCGGGTTCGGACCTTCATTTCAACAGATAACTGCGGCGCTAAACCCGTATGTAAGTGACAATATACAGAACATACTCATTGAGCCTGAAATGGAGCACCGGCACATAGCTGGAGAATTGATCAGGGTGCATCTGGATGAAAACAAACTGTCGCTATACTACAAGCCGACAGGTAGGGTCCTTGACTGTCTTTACGATCCCGAACTGGAAAATTTTATAATAGATAATCTGAGGGGTTTGATCCAGGTTAGGGGAAAGATCCAACTCAATGATAGAGATGAACCTGATCGGATTGTGGAGTCTTACGCTGTTACCGAGATAAATTTGGAGCCTTTAAAACTATTTCAAGCCAGTGCCAAGGGGACAACGATTAAATTTACCCACCCCCTGAAATTTGAGTTTACCTTTGATGAGGAGGAGCAGGAAGCTTGTTTATGGAACGAAAATCTTAACATCTATGCCGTTGGATCGACCCGCGAGAAGGCCATTCTTGAAATAGAAGAAGATATAATCTGGTTATGGAAGGAATATGTTAATACGCCGAACAACGAACTTACGGAAGATGCCTGCGAGCTTAAGTTGAAACTCGAAGAAATTTTTGAGGAGGTTTCTATAGATAATGGGTGTTCGGGATAGACACAGGGTTGCTCAGGCTCTTCGTTCTAAAGGTTTTATGGATACCGGAAAAGACCACCACAGATTCATTTACTATACACTTTCAGGGATAAAAACATCGGTTTTCACCAAGATTAGCAGGGGGACAAGTCATAAAAGTATTTCAAGAGATAACCTTGGCCGGATGGCGAGGCAGTGTCGCCTTTCAAATGCCGAATTCCGAGAATTATTAGATTGCCCCATGGGCAGAGATAGTTACGAAAATTTACTCAAAGTGAATGGTGAAATCAAGCTTAAATAATGCAATTCCACCGAAAGAAGGGCTCACACAGGAATTTATACCATCTTCGGAAGAGGATATCCTTTTATGAAATGGTCTCCGAATACCTGCGCCGTCTCTCTTTACAGGCCCTGCCGGCAAGTCAGCGTACCCTGATGACCTTGGTCCTGCGCAAGCTGCTGGCCTCTTCGACCTTTTCTATTGGCGGTGCTCGTTATGAAGGCACCGACAGGCTACGGACTTGCTCATTTTTACTGACAGAGGGATCATTATTCTATAAGCTTGCAATTTCTGTTCCCATCTGATAGACTGAAGCTGTAAAGGAGATTGCCTTTACAGAGGTGCTATGCTCGACAAACTGAACCGGACCAATTTGCTGTATGATATCTACAGTGCACTGCTGACCAAGCGGCAGCAGGAAGTGCTGCAGCTTTACTACAGCTACAACCTGTCACTTGCCGAGATTGCTGTTGAATACGGGGTCAGCAGACAGGCGATCCATGATCTGATCCGGCGGGCGCTTACCTCGATTGAGAGTTTCGAGAAGAAGTTGGGGCTGTATGCACTGTACTGCTTTCAGGATGCCCTTCTTCAGGAAGCCGGCACTATTCTGGAGCAGCCGGTGGGCCCCCGGGAAAGACAGCGCCTGCGGGAGATTATCGAGCAGCTGCAACAAAACAACGAACAGTAACGGTGGGGAAAGAGATGTTTACCAGCCTGGCTGAAAAATTGCAAAATACACTGCGTCGGTTGCGCGGTAAAGGAAAACTTGGTGAAAAAGATGTCGATCTGGCCCTGCGGGAGATCCGCCTGGCCCTGCTGGAGGCCGATGTAAACTTCAAGGTGGTCAAGGATTTTGTTGGAGGTATCCGGGAAAGGGCTGTCGGCGAAGAGGTCCGGCGCAGCCTGACGCCGGGGCAACAGGTGGTCAAGATTGTTCACGAAGAGCTGACCGCATTGATGGGCCATCAGCAGAGCAAGATCACCCTGTCAGGCTCTCCGGCGGTGATCATGCTGGCCGGACTGCAGGGATCGGGGAAGACGACCACTGCGGTGAAGCTGGCCGTAAATTTGAGCAAGGGCGGGCGCAAACCGCTCCTGGCAGCGGCGGATACCTATCGCCCCGGGGCGGCCGAGCAGCTGCAGGTGCTGGCCGATTCGGCGAAGCTGCCCTGTTACAGAAACGACGGGGCCGGGCCGGTGCAGATCTGCCGCGAGGCAGTGCGCCTGGCCGACCGGGAAGGTTACGAGCCGGTGATTCTCGATACGGCCGGACGGCTGCATCTTGATGATGCGATGATGGATGAATTGAAAAAGATCAAAGCGCAGCTGAAGCCTGCGGAACTGCTCCTGGTGGTCGATGCCATGACCGGACAGGATGCGGTGACGGCGGCTTCTTCCTTTCATGAGGCCCTCGGCTTGACCGGAGTGATCCTGACCAAGCTGGACGGGGATGCCCGCGGGGGGGCGGCGCTTTCGGTGCGGGCGGTGACCGGGCGCCCGATCAAGTTTGCCGGTGTGGGTGAAAAGATCGATGCCCTGGAGCCCTTCCACCCGGAGCGGATGGCTTCGCGTATTCTGGGAATGGGCGATCTGCTGACCCTGATCGAGAAGGCCGAGGCCGGTTTCGATCAGGAGAAGGCGCGGAAGCTGGAGCAAAAATTGCGGCGTCAGGAATTCACGCTCGATGATTTCCGGGAACAGCTGCAGCAGCTCCGGCAGATGGGCAATATGGAGGATATCCTGGCGATGCTGCCCGCAGCACAGATACCCAAAGATCTGCGCCGTATGCAGGTCGACGAGAAACAATTTCAGCGCATCGATGCGGTGATCACCTCGATGACCCCGGCGGAGCGCAGCAACCCGTCGATGATCAACAGCAGCCGGCGGCGCCGCATCGCCGGCGGTAGCGGGACCACGGTTCAGGATGTCAACAGGCTGCTAACCCAGTTTTCCCAGATGCAGAAGCTATTCAAACAGATGGGTACTCTGGAGAAAAAAGGGTTCAAGCATACAGGAAGAGGAAAACGGGGCTTCCCCTTTTTCTAGCATAGAAATGGTTGTTCAAGTTGTGGAGGTGAAAAAAGTGGCAGTACGGATCAGACTCAAGAGAATGGGAGCCAAGAAGAAACCTTTTTACCGGATTGTGGTTGCCGATTCCCGCTTCCCCCGGGATGGCAGGTTTATCGAAGAGATCGGCTATTACAATCCCACCACCAAGCCTTCGACCTTTGAAGTGGATCGGGAGAAGGCGGAGATGTGGCTTTCTCGCGGCGCCAGGCCATCCGATACGGTCAGGCTGATCTTTGAAAAAGCCGGCGTGGTGAATTAGAGTACCGAACAAGGTGGAGATTTCATGGAACAGATGCTGGAGCAGATTGTCAGGGCTCTGGTAGATTACCCCGATCAGGTCAGGGTGAATCAGCTTGACGACGGCCGGGTCGTTACCCTGGAGCTGCGGGTCGCCCCCGATGATATCGGCAAGGTGATCGGCAGGCAGGGCCGGATCGTGAGGGCGATCCGGACGGTCATCAATGCGGCTGCCCTGAGGGAAAATAAACGGGTTCTGGTGGAAGTGGTTCCGTGAGCAGCGTAGCAGGGCCGGGCGGCCCGGTGATCGCCGTGGGCCGTATTATCGGGCCGCACGGGGTCGCCGGGCTGCTGAAAATTGCTCCCCTGACCGATTTTCCCGAGCGCTGTGCAGAGCTCACCGAGGTAATCTGCGAATGGAACGGCCGCCGGCAGCAGTTTACCGTGGAGCGGGCTACCCTTCACGGTGATATCTGGTTGGTGCAGCTGGCCGGTCTTGACAGCCGCGAGGCGGCGGCCGTTCTGCGGGGCGGATTGATCCTGATCCGGCCCGAGGAGCGGGTGGCTCTGCCCGAGGGAAGATATTATTTCGATCAATTGATCGGCTTGGTGGTGTATAATACGGCAGGGGAGCAGTTGGGCTTGCTTCGAAAAGTGATCCCCGGGGCGGCTCACGACCACTACCTTGTCCAGAGCAACGCTCCGGATAAAAAAGAGTTTCTGCTGCCCGCGGTGAAGGAATTTATCCTGAAGATCGATCTTTTGCAGGGCAAGATCGTGGCCGAGCTTCCCGCGGGGCTGCTGGAGCTGTAGTGCCGGGTGATCTGGTATTATGATGAAGATCGAGATCGTGACCATATTCCCCGGGATGCTCGAGGGCCCCTTCGGGGAAAGCATGTTAAAAAGAGCGGTCGAGCGGGGGCTGGTGCAGATCGAGCGGATCGATCTGCGTTCCTTTGCCCGGGGCCGGCACCGCCAGGTTGACGATGCGCCCTACGGCGGCGGCAGCGGCATGGTCTTCAAACCGGAGCCCCTTTTCGAGGCGGTGGAGACGCTGCAGGGCCGCGGCGGCGCGGAGCGGGCACGGGTGATCCTGCTGACCCCGCAGGGGCGGACCTTTGACCAGGCTATCGCCCGGGAACTTTCCCGGGAAAAACGGCTGCTCCTGCTCTGCACCCGCTACGAGGGTGTTGATGAGAGGGTCAGGGAGACGCTGGTGGATGATGAGATCTCCATCGGCGATTATATTCTCACCGGAGGCGAACTTGCCGCGGCCGTGGTGGTCGATGCAGTTGTCCGGCTGCTGCCGGGTTTTCTGGAGGAGGGGAGCCTGCTTGAGGAATCGCACAGCGACTCTTTGCTGGAGTACCCCCAGTACACCCGGCCGCCGGAGTTTCGGGGGATGGCAGTGCCGCCGGTGCTTCTCTCCGGGGATCATGCCCGGATAGCCCGCTGGCGGCGCAGGCAGTCGCTGCTGCGAACCGGTCGGCGGCGGCCGGATCTGCTTCGCCGGGCCGAGCTGTCGCCGGAGGAAAGGCGCTATCTGGAGCAGCTGGATGAAAAGGAGCGGTTGCCCTGAACCGCCGCGCTTTCCGGCCTGTTCATGAGGCAGTCCGGACCCAGCGGTTGCCGGCCTGTTGTTGAGACGCGGCGCCATCTTACTGTCGGGCGAGCGGTGCTTGCCTGCGAGTTCAATGCAAGGGGGAAGATTGAGCAATGGATCTGATGAAAGAGGTTGAAAAGCAGTACCTGAAAGAAGATATCCCCAGATTCAACCCCGGGGATACGGTGCGGGTTCATGTCAGGGTTGTTGAAGGAGCCCGCGAACGAACCCAGATCTTCGAGGGGGTTGTGCTGCGGCGGCAGGGCCGGGGGCTGAGGGAAACCTTTACCGTCCGCCGGGTCACTTACGGGATCGGGGTGGAGCGTACTTTCCCGGTTCATTCGCCGACGATCAGCCGCATCGAGGTGGTCAAGCGGGGGCGGGTCCGCCGGGCCAAGCTCTACTATCTGCGCAAGAGAACCGGGCGGGCGGCCCGGATCCGGGAGATGCGCTAGATTCAGAAAAAGGATGGCGATAGTGCATGAGCCGTTCAAGGGAGATCTGGGAATGGATTCGCTCCATTGCCATCGCGGTCGTTGTTGCTTTGCTGATCCGCTTCTTCATTTTCGAGTTCTATATCGTTGAAGGGGGTTCGATGTATCCGACTCTGGAAGACGGCTACCGTCTGATTGTCGACAAGATCTCGTACCGCTTCAACGAGCCGGACTACGGCGAGATTGTCATCTTTGACAGCCGCATCGCCACCAGGCCCTTTATCAAGCGCGTGGTCGGGCTCGGGGGGGATACCATCGAGATCCGCGATGGGCAGGTCTATCGCAACGGTGAGCTGCTCGATGAACCCTATCTCAAGGGGCAAAGTGATCATCAGGATTACGGTCCCGTGAAGATTCCGCCGGGCAACTATTTCCTGATGGGAGATTTTCGCCGAAACAGCAAGGACAGCCGGGATCCGCTGGTCGGATTTGTGGCCGGTGAGCGGATCATGGGCCGGGCCCGCCTGGTGTTCTGGCCCCCCGGGGAGGCCAGGGTGCTCGGCAGCAGGGCGGCAGCGGAGTGAAGAAGGGGCAGTGGTATCCCGGAACCATGGCCCGGGCGGTCAGCCGCCTTAAAAAAGATCTCGCTCTGGTCGATCTGGTGGTCGAGCTGGTCGATGCCCGGGCTCCGTCGAGCAGCCATAACCACGAGCTGGAGCGCCTGATCAAGAACAAGGAGAGACTTGTTCTGCTGCACAAAGCCGACCGGGGAGAGAGTGAGATCAACTCCCGGTGGCTTTTCTATTTCCAGAGGCAGAAGCTGCCGGCGATGCTTTCAAGTGTGCAGATGCCCCGGACCGTGAAATCATTTTTAGGTTATCTTGAATCCAGGGGGCGGCATCTGCGCGGCAGCCGCTTCAAAAGGGCCCTCCGCCTGGTGATCGTGGGCATACCCAATGTGGGCAAGTCAACCCTGCTCAACTATCTGGTGGGGCGGGCTGCCGCCCGGACCGGCGATCGCCCCGGTGTGACCAGGGGGCATCAGTGGGTCCGTCTCCTGGCCGGGGTGGAGCTGCTCGATACACCGGGGATCCTGCCGCCTCTCCTGACAGAGGAGGCAGTTTTTCCGCTGGCGGCAATCGGCGCGCTTCCTCCGGAGCGGATCGAGCGGCAGCAGGTGGCGTTGCAGCTGCTCGAGCGCTATCAGCAGCAGGGGAAATTGTCCCGGTTGAAACGTCGTTACGATATCCTGAAGGGGTCTCCGGCTGCGATGCTCGAGCAGATCGGGGTGAGCCGGGGCTGCCTACTCCCGGGAGAAAAGATCGACCTTGAACGCACCGCCGCCCTTCTTCTGGCCGACTATCAGGCCGGCAATCTGGGCCGTTTCACCCTGGAAGAGCCGCCGCCGCTCTGATCAATTGGCCTGCTGGTCGGCTCTTCCCGGAAGGTGAAGGGAGACGGCTCACCGGCCCTGATCTCTGTTTGTTCTGGCAGTCGGAAAAAACCAAGAAGAGCCTCTTGTAGAAGAGAGAACAGGAGAAACAGGATTGACCTCTTTTAGCGAGATGACCCTGGAAGAGCTGGCCGCCCTCCTGGAGAAACGGGAGAAGCTGAGCGCTGCCGAGGTGGCGTTGCTGCGATCGGACCGGCGCCGCGGTGCCCGCCTGCTGCTGGAGCGTTACCGGCGCAGGCAGGAGCAGCGTCGCCGGGAGGAAAGCCGCTTACATAGAATGCTTCGCGAGGAACGTTTTTACTGGCGGCAGGGGTTCAGCAGCATCGCCGGAGTCGATGAGGCCGGGCGCGGCCCTCTGGCCGGCCCGGTGGTGGCTGCAGCGGTGATCCTGCCTCCGGAGACAACCATTCCCTATTTAGATGATTCCAAGAAGCTGACCCCGGCACTGCGGGAGTCGCTCTATGATCAGATCAGGGCGGCTGCCCGGGGTTGTGCTGTGGGGATCTGCCCGGCAGCGGAGATCGATCGAGTGAATATTCATGCCGCGGCGATGCAGGCGATGCGCGAAGCACTGGCCGCCTTGCCCCTCGAACCGGAGGTGGTGCTGGTGGACGGGTTCCCTATCCGGGGGCTCCGCCTGCGGCAAAAAGCGATCCCGGGGGGGGACGGACTGTCTCTTTCCATTGCGGCTGCCTCTGTGGTGGCCAAGGTGACCCGGGACCGGTTCATGCTTGAGCTGCACCGGCGCTATCCGGAATACGGTTTTGACCGCCACAAGGGTTACGGTACTGCGGAACACCGCCGGGCCCTGGTGCGCTGCGGGCCCTGTCCCCAGCACCGCCGCTCCTTCCGCTGGAGCGCCCCGGATGAAGAGGATGGGCCATGACCCGGCGGCGGCAGCTGGTGGGAAAGGCGGGCGAGGCGGCGGCGCGCAGCTACCTGGAGGCGAAGGGCCACCGGGTGGCCGGGACAAATTTCCGCTGCCCTTACGGCGAGATCGATCTGATCACCATCGACGGCGATATCCTTGTTTTTGTCGAGGTACGCACCCGTACCGGCAGTTCTTTCGGCACCCCGGCAGAATCGATCACCGCGGAGAAGTTGAACCGGATCAAGAAAAGCGCTCTGTACTACATGAAGCGGCATTACGGTGAGGAGGTCGGCTGCCGCTTTGACCTCATAGCGGTGCAGCTGGAGAGGAAGGGTATGGTTCCGGACAGTATCCGCCATTATCGCGGAATCGTCGAGTAGCATTCGCCGCAGTACCCCTGTTATTACCATCCCCCCGGGAAAGGCTAAAATTTAATAGATGTTAACATAATGTTATCTAATCTTAACAACTGCAACAACCTAGCCCGAATAAGCCTGTTTGCCAGGCTTATTTTTTTACCTTATAATCGTTCTTAACATAACGCCGAATGGAAACTACGGGGAAACCGGAAAACCTGGGGTGAACCGCAGCGATGCGGGGAGATAACTCCTGTCTCCAACCCGTCAGCTAACCCCGGAGGCGGAACAGGAGGCTTTACTTAATGTTCAAATCTTTCAAAAGAGTCTTGCTTGTGGTTCTGGCTTTGATGGTGATCGGTTCGGGTGTAATTGAGGCGGCGGTGAATCATGTTGTCGAGCCGGGTGAGACGGTCTGGCTGATCTCCCAGAAATACTGTACTACCGTATCTGCTGTTGCCGGGGCCAACAACCTGGCCAATGCCGATCTGATCTACTGCGGGCAAAAGCTGCTCATCCCGGAGCGCCACCGGGTGGCGTCGGGTGAAAGCGTCTGGCTGATCTCCCAGAAGTACGGTACCACCGTGGCCGCGATCGCCGGGGCGAGCAAGTTGGTCAATCCGGAGCTGATCTATCCCGGACAGATCCTGATCGTCGCCGGGGAACAGAGCGGCGGCGATGGAGCTGCTACGCAGCCCTCGCGGGGCGGCCGGGTTGGGCAGTTATCGCAGGCCGATCTGGATCTGTTTGCCCGTCTGGTCCATGCCGAGTCGGCGGGGGAACCCTATACCGGGCAGGTGGCGGTGGCTGCAACGGTGCTGAACCGGGTCAGCGACAGCCGGTATCCGGATACGGTGCGCGGTGTGATCATGCAGGTCTGGGGAGGCTATTTCCAGTACTCGCCGGTGGAGGACGGGCGGATCAATCTGCCCGCCGCTGCAGCAGCATACCGCGCCGTGGAGGAGGCACTTGGCGGTGCCGATCCTTCCTATGGGGCCACCGGTTTTTACAATCCTGCCAAAACCACTAACCAGTGGGTCAGGTCGCAGCCGGTGACCACGAGCATCGGCAACCACGTTTTCTTCCGTTAATTTACAAACACGAAACATGACCGATGATATGGCAGGGGGACAACCCCTGCCATATTAATCTCCAAGGGCTCAAGATCCGGCTGCAGCGTTTAAACGAGATGCTGCTGCAGGAAGTTTGCTTGCAGAGCGGAAACGTGATCAAAGGTATCGCCGGCGTAAAGGGCAAAATGGCCCACCGGAAGAGCGATGTACTCTACTTCTTTGATCTTGCGGGCGGTTTTTTCAACGGCCTTCAACGGTATCAGCGAGTCTTTCTCGGCAGCGATGATCATGACAGGGCACCTGATCTTCGAGGCCAGGTTCCCGGGGCGGTAGAAAGGGATCCGCCAGAAAATCCGGGCCGGGCAGCGATTTACCCAGGTTGAACCCTCGGGAATGAGGGCCAGATAGCCCGGTTTGGATTCAGGAGTGTTCATCACTGCAAAGGTGTCTGGATCCGCCACCACCGGCACATAGTAGGGCTGGCGGAAGGTGACTGCCCGGAGGATATCGCGCAATCCGTGCAGGGTTCCCTCGAGAGCGAATCCGAGCCCGCTGTTCATGGTTACCGCCAGACCGTCCACAAAAGGAACCTGGGCGACCACTGCCGCCAGGCCGGGTGTTTTTGCCGCTACGGCCAGAACATGGCCCCCACTGAAAGAGGTCCCCCACAGAGCAATTCTGTCGCTTTGGATATCCGGAAGGCGGCGCAGATGTTCTACCGCCGCCCGCCAGTTGCGGATCTGCAGGGCGGGATTGAGCAGGTGGCGGGGCTCGCCTTCGCTGGCACCGAAATGGCTGTAGTCGAACATGTAGACAGCCAGTTTTCGGGCCACGAATTGTTCGGCAAAGGCGGGCAGACCGAAGCCGCACTCGGCAGCAAAACCGTGGGCCATGATCACTGCAGGGTGCGGACCTCTCCCGGCGGGAAGATAGAGTCTGCCGGCACAGCGGGTTCCGTCACTGGTAAAACCTGAATCCTGTCGGATCATCGAGATACCTCCTTGTACCGGGATCTGTTTTTTCCGTGTACGGGCCCGGCTTTGAACCGGTAACAAGGATGGTGTTCTGCAGAGAATAACGAAAGCTGTCGGCAGGGGCCTGCCCGGTGAGCTTTACTGCGGTGCTGCGGCGATAAACCCTCTTTTTCCCCGAGCCCGATACATCTATATGAGCAAAAGGGGCCAATATTCCAGGAAATAAAAGAAGGTGGGGGGCCCCGATCCAGTTCAGCCGTTTTCGATCAGATCCGGTTGTCAGCCCGGCCCGGTTTCCAGGAACGGGCTTTTGCTTTGGCCGCTTTTTGCCTGTAATATTTCTGATAGTGCTCTTCCCGCCAGGCGAGGTAATCGCGGATCGATTCCTCGAGCGGGCGGGCCCGGTAACCGAGCTCTATTTCCGCCTTGGTCCGGCTGAAAGAAGAATTATCGACCACGGTTCTCAACGAATATGGGGTGAACCGGGGTGTTTTCCTGAACCAGCGGTAGAAAAACTGCGTGTACCGGGAGAAGGAAAGGGCCAGCCCCAGGGGCACCGCCAGCACCGGCGAACGTTTCGAGACAGTTTTCTGGGTCATCTTCGAAAGTTGACGCAGGGTCACCTGATGGCCGGAGAGGATATAGATCTCGCCGGAGCGGCCCCTCTCTGCTGCCAGGATCATCCCCCTGGCAACATCGCGGACATCAACAAAATCATAGGCGCCGTTGACGATGAAATGGATATTGCCGTCGGCAAAGGATCTGATCAGTGCACCCATCTCCGAGCCGCGGTAATCATGGGGCCCGATCACTCCGCTGGGGCAGACGATGACCGCATCAAGCCCTTCCCTGACCGCATCCAGGACAGCCTGCGCCCCTTCGGCTTTGGTCCGATCGTAGGTGCCGGCGGCGCTGTTCAGAGAAAGAGGGGTTTTTTCGGACATGGTTTGACCATGCGGTTCCCTTTTGAAGGCGTGCACCGAGGCGGTGTGAACCATCCTGACCCCGGCTTTCAGCGCTGCCCGGGCAACATTCCCGGTTCCCTCGACATTTACGCGGTGCATCAATTCCTCATCTCCGGGCAGTATGGAGATGATCCCGGCAAGGTGGTAGACGGTGCTTACTCCCTTCATCCAACGGTCCAGGGATTCCGGATCAAGAATATCTGCGGCGACCATCTCGATGGACAGCCCTTCGAGCGAATCGCAGGATTCTCCAGGCAAGACCATCGCCCGGACCTGCTTACCCTCGGCCAGCAGTGCTCTGATCAAAACATTACCGATATGGCCAGTGGCTCCTGTTACCAGATTCATTTTATCGACCTACCCTTCAGTCCATTGATCAAGATGTTGATACTTTCTTCAGCAGTTTTGCCCCAGTCGGTACCCTCCGGGTCGAGCAGACTGCGCACGAAGGTTCCGCTGGCCATTGCCAGAAGTGCCTGCGCACCCACAGCGGGATCGATGGGGGCAAACGTTCCTTCGTCGATCCCGCGCCGGATCAGCCGGGCGAAGATACCCTCGAAATGCTGGTACGTATCGAGCAAAGCTTCACGCACGGTCTGCTCCCGGCTTGCCTGGGACCAGACCTCCAGAAAAATACCCGCTCTGGTATAATCCGACCGGATCAGGCCAGGCAAAAGATATGAAAGGCGGCGCAGGCTTGCCGGTATATTGACCGCATCGCAAGCGCTTTTCTCCAGCGCTTCCTTCAGTTCGGCCAGCTGGGCATCGACCAGCTCGAGGAAGATAGCCTGCTTGCTTTCGAAATGGTAATACAGGGCTCCCCGGCTCACTCCGGCCCGGTGGCAGATCTCGGCAACGCCGGTCTCGGCATAACCGTTTTCGGCAAAACAGTCCGCCGCTGCTTCGAGGATAGCGGTCCTTGTTTCCCAGGCCCTGCTTTTAGAGCTGGACAGTTCCATTAAATCAACTCCAAACCGACCAAGCGGTCGTTTAAATTGATTGTATTAAAGAATCGTCGTTTTGTCAACACCTGAAAAACAACTTTTTTACTGTTATCTACACTTCCTTCGGCCGGCGAAGTCGGAAAGAACGAAGCCCGACCCGGGGTAAATTTAACAGCCGCTTCAACTTGGATCTCGAAAGTGTGTGCCTGGTCGCAGCATCGGGCTAACCTGGGCGCAACACCGGGGCCATCCCGAGCGCTATATCGGTGTCATCCTGAGCGTAGCGAAGGATCTCGCTTTGCACTAAGGTGTGGGACAAAGGGGACGGTCCTGTTTGTCCCATCTGCTGCTCTTCAAAGGGTTTCCATGGGGCTTTTTTTCTCAAAAATCTA
>JAAZPS010000277.1 GCA_012797095.1 Bacillota bacterium
CCTTGGCAATGCCGCCCAGATCCAGGGCCATCCCGGCCCGGGGCAGATAGATCGCCCCATCTTTGGCCTCGAGGAGTCGGTAATCGACCGCTGCCCGGGCCTGCGCCAGCTCCTCCGGAGCGGGGATCCGGCAGCGCCCCTCCCGAAAACCCCACCGCTCCAGCAGGGGGGCGATGGTCGGATCAAAAGCGCCGCTGCTGATGGAGCTGTATTCCAGGGCTTTCCGGATCACCGCAGCGGTCTCCGGGCTGACCGGGACCGGCTCCTTCCCGGCGGCGCGGTTGATCGCGGCCACCTCACTTCCGGGATCGCTGCAGCTGAGCAGCTGCTCCAGCCGCCCCATCTCATCGAAAAGGGTCTGTTTTACCCGCCGCGATTCCCCGGAGCTGCGGCAGTAAAACTGCAGCTCAACATCGGTATCCATGAGCAGCTCGCTGTAACCGAACAATTTCCCCCCGGCGGTGCTGCAGCTGCCGAGGAGAACGGCAGCGGCCAGAACGACGACCGCAGCAGCGGTCAGCAACCCGCGCTGTTTCCGCCGCAGCACCGGTTTTTTCCCCGGAGCTTCTATCCGTTGATCGGCCCGGGCCATGATATCTCTCTTTTCTTTTGCATGATCGATCCCGAGAACAAATATAACACCACCGCGCTTAAATGAACAGGGAAATAACAGGCTTAATTCCCGGGCTCACCCGCAGGGATCTGCCCTGCCTGTTCCCTGCTCCGGCAGCAGGAGCAAGTCCGGATGGAAAACAGCTCCATCAAGCGCTCCGACCTCAAGCGGTGGCGGCCTCCGTTTCAACCAGACCGGCAGATCCGGCCCGGCGGGGTTCGATAGCATTGAAGCGGCATTTTTCCACACAGAGACCGCAGTCATCACATTTTTCAAGATCGATCACCGCCAGATTTCCCTCCATGGTGATCGCCTCGCGGGGGCAGACCCTGACACAGGCCCGGCAGCCGGTACAGCCGACCTCGCAGATCGCGCTGACCTTTTTGCCCCGCTCCCGGGAGCTGCATCTGACCAGATGGCCGCGATTCTCCTGCGGTATGAGCCGGATGATATCGCGGGGGCAGGCCTCGACGCAGAGACCGCAACCGCTGCAGCTCTCCTCGTCAACCAGCGGCAGCCCCTCCGGTCCCATGGTGATAGCTTCGAAAGGGCAGGCCCGCACACAGTTGCCCAGACCGAGGCAACCGTCGGGGCAGGCTTTGAAACCGCCGTGGTACTGCTGGGCGTATTCGCAGTCGGAAACCCCGTGATAGATGAAAAGATCCCGGGCCAGCCGCCGGTCGCCGCGGCAGAAGACCGCCGCCACCATCGGTTTTACCGCCTCCACTTCCTGCCCCATGATGGCAGCGATCGCTTCGGCGGCCATGCCTCCACCGGGGATACAGGCATTCAACGGAGCCTTCCCCTCAACAATGGCTTCGGCATATTGATTGCACCCGGCAAAGACACAGGCACCGCAGTTGGCGCCGGGCAGAGCTTCGCGAACCGCCTCGATGCGCGGATCCGTGGGTACGGCAAAGAAACGGGCCGCCAACCCCAGAAGAAGACCGAAGAATACCCCCACCCCCCCCAAGGTGAGAACAGCGTACAGTATTTGCATTTCTTTTCACCCCGTTGTACTTGAGATAACGGTCGGCAGCAGATCTTCGTTCGATCGCCGCTAAAACGTTAGCATTCCCTTAAATCCCATGAAAGCCAGCGAGAGGATCCCCGCAGTGATCAAAGTGATCGCGGTCCCTTGCAGCGGCCCGGGCACTCTCGTCAGATCAAGCCTTTCCCTGATTCCGGACATGATCACCAGGGCCATCCAGAAACCGAGAGACGCAGCAATTCCGAAGACCACCGACTCAAGCAGGGTGAATTCCTGCCGCACCGCCAGGAGCGCCACTGCCAGAACAGCACAATTGGTCGTGATCAGGGGCAGGTAGATCCCCAGCCCCTGGTAAAGGGTGGGGCTCGCTTTTCTTAAAAAGGTCTCCACCAGCTGA
>JAAZPS010000278.1 GCA_012797095.1 Bacillota bacterium
CCCGGTCTGGTTGCGCCTCAAACCTCCGGACTGATCCTGGAGCGGGTCTACCGGCGCCTTCTAAGGGAAGCCGGCGGACCCGAGATCATTTAGAGAGGAAGAACAGAGATGTCTCTATTGAAAGGCAAGCGCATCGGGGTGGCCCTGACCGGTTCGCATTGCACCATCGGGGAAATCCTGCCACAATTTGAAAAGATGGCCCAGGCCGGCGCGGCTCTTTTCCCCATTCTCTCTCCCTCGGTCAGGGAGACCGATACCCGTTTCGGCACCGCCGCGGCCGCCAGGGAGAAGGTCGAGCAGATCACCGGCCGAAAACCGTGGCTGGAGATAGTCGATGTTGAGCCCATCGGTCCGCAAAAACTTCTTGATCTGCTCCTCATTGCACCTTGCAGCGGGAACAGCCTGGCAAAGTTGGCCCGCGGCATTACCGACAGTGCGGTGCTGATGGCGGCCAAAGCTCAGCTGCGCAACAGACGGCCCCTGCTGCTGTCCATCTCGACCAATGACGCACTCGGGTTGAATGCCGCCAATATCGCCGTGCTGCTGAACACGAAATATATCTTTATGGTTCCCTTCGGACAGGATAGCCCCGAGGGGAAACCCAACTCGATGGTTGCCCGTTCGGAGCTGATCATCCCGGCCGTGGAAGCGGCCCTGGAAGGAAGGCAGCTGCAGCCCATCCTGGTAAACCCGCACTGATCTTTTCGTCCAAACAGAATATTAAAAGCTGCCGGGATATGTTATAATATAAGGAGGTGTGTTCCTGTTGTCAGCAGTGCTGGGAACAGTGATTACGGCGATGGTGACCCCCTTCAACGAGAACGGGGGGGTCAGATACGATAAAGCAGCAGAGCTGGCCCGCTACCTGGTGGACCGCGGCTCCACCGGCCTGGTGCTCTCCGGGACCACCGGAGAGTCTCCGGCCCTGACAACGGCGGAAAAGCTCGCTCTCTTCCGCACCATTGTTGAGGCAGTGCAGGGGAGAGCAGCGGTTATTGCAGGCACCGGCAGCAATTGCACCGCTGCTGCGGTCGAGTTGACTGCGGCGGCGGAGGCGGTCGGGGTTGATGGAATCTTGCTGGTAGCCCCCTATTACAACCGGCCGACGCCGGAGGGGCTTTTCCGTCATTTCCTGGCGGCGGCAGAGGCGACGGCCCTGCCGGTGATGCTCTACAATGTCCCCGGGCGGACCGGGGTGAACCTGAATGTGGATACGGTGCTTCGTCTGGCGGAAATCGATAATATTGTCGCCCTGAAAGAGGCCGGCGGCGATCTGGTGCAGGCGGCGGAGATCTGCGCCGGGGCGCCGCCCGGTTTCAGCCTCTATTCGGGGGATGACGCCCTGACCCTGCCGCTGCTCACTCTGGGGGCAGTCGGAGTGGTCAGTGTAGCTTCACATCTGGTCGGGCCGCAGATTGCCCTGATGATCGAGCACCACCGGCAGGGAAAGACGACCGAAGCGGTTCAACTACACCGGGCCCTGCTGCCGCTGTTCAGGGGACTTTTTGCAACGGTAAATCCGATCCCGGTGAAAGCTGCTTTGAACCTGCTCGGTCTGGCAGCCGGCCCCCCCCGCCTGCCGCTATTGCCGCTTGAAGGAGCGGCGCTGGCCGGGTTGAAACAGCTGTTGCAGCAATACGAACGGCAAATATTTGCCGCCAATTAATCTCAAGAAGGAGTTATTCAGAAATTGAAAAAAGCAAAAAGCAGTCTGCGGATCATCCCTCTCGGCGGTGTCGGGGAGATCGGAAAAAATATGTTTCTTTTCGAATGTGAGAACGATGCCATTCTCCTCGACGCCGGCCTGATGTTTCCCGAGGAAGAGATGCATGGTATCGATATCGTGCTGCCCGATATCACCTACCTTCAAGAAAGCAGGGAGAAGCTGCGCGCCATCGTCCTGACCCACGGACATGAGGATCATATCGGCGCCATCCCCTATATCATCGGCGAGCTCGAGGTTCCGGTCTACGGAACCCGCCTGACCCTGGGGCTGCTCAAGGCCAAGCTGGAAGAACATCCCGCCCTTTCACCGGTCAAGATGGTCGAGATCAGGGCAGGGCAGGAGCTGAACCTCTGTGAAAATTTCCGTCTTGATTTTTTCCGGACAAACCACAGCATCCCGGACACGGTGGGCGTGGCCATGCACACGCCCGTGGGGACAGTGGTCTATACCGGCGATTTCAAATTCGACCATACCCCCGTCGACGGCAAGATCACCGATTTCTACAAGCTGGCCGAGCTGGGGCGCCGCGGCGTTCTCCTGGCACTGATCGACTCGACCAATGCCGACCGGCCCGGTTCGACGGCCTCGGAAAGCGATGTCGGCGAGACTATCGATGAGATCTTTCGCCTTTCCCGGCGCCGGATCATCTTCGCCACCTTTGCCTCGAATATCCACCGGATCCAGCAGGTCGCCTCCGCTGCACTCCGCCACGGCCGCAAGATCTGCGTCACCGGCCGTAGCCTGGTCAACTCGATGCGCATCGCCACGGAGCTGGGCTATCTGCGGATCCCCGAATCCACCCTGGTCGAGCTGGATCAGATCAACCGGATCCCGCTGGAGGAGCTGGTCATCCTGACCACCGGTAGCCAGGGCGAGCCCATGTCCGCCCTGACCCGGATCGCCAATTCCGACCACCGCCAGGTCGAGATCATCCCCGGCGATAACGTGATCATCGCGGCAAACCCGATCCCGGGCAATGAAAAACTGGTTGCCCGGACAGTGGACAATCTCTTCCGTCTCGGGGCCGAGGTGATCCATCAATCCATTTCCGGGGTCCATGTCTCCGGGCACGCCAGCTCGGAGGAGATCAAGATGATGCTTAATTTCCTGCAGCCCCGCTATCTCATTCCGGTGCACGGCGAGTACCGCCACATGGTCGCCTGCGCCAGGATTGCCCGAAAACTGGGCCTGGCCCAAGAGAATATCTTTCTGATCGAGCCCGGCACAGTCATCGAATTTGCGAACGGCCGCGGTGCCATCGCCGGCAGCGTCGCTGCTGGCAAGGTCCTGGTCGACGGTCTGGGGATCGGCGATGTCGGCAATGTGGTCCTGCGAGATCGGCGCATCCTCGCCGAGGAGGGCATCGTGATCATCCTTGTAGCCGTGGATCCCGAAGCGGGGAAACTGCTCTCGGGTCCGGAGATCATCACCCGCGGCTTTGTCTATGTCCGGGAATCGGAGGAGCTGCTGGAGGAGGCCAAAATAGCGCTCTCCCAGCGGTTGGCCTCCCTCGAGATGAAGCAGATGCGCGACTGGAACGCGCTCAAATCGAATATCAGGGACGAAGCGGCCTCTTTCTTCTACGATCAGACCGGCCGCCGCCCCATGATCATGCCGGTAGTGATCGACGTTCCCTCTCCGGAAAAATAGGATAGGGACAGCAAGGTAAGGGGACGATCGGATGGGCTGTGCATATATCACGGGGACGGTTCTTTTGATATACGTCCCTATTGTTCCCTGTTATCCCGAGTGAAGGGGAGAATCTTCCCGGGATAAGAGGGCATTATTTCTTTTTTCATGAGCTTTCCATGGGAGCTGTTCAGCGCTGTACTCTTCGAGAATCTGCCAGAGCCCTGATCATGTAGGTC
>JAAZPS010000279.1 GCA_012797095.1 Bacillota bacterium
CTGGAGCAGCTGGTCGGCAGCGAGGTGCTTTTCCATACCAGGCTGCTGCTGCGGGATGACGATCTCCGGCTGATCGGCTTTCGCGCCGCCGAGGATCGCGATCTGTTCGATCTCATCACCGCCGTCTCCGGTTTCGGCCCGCGCCTGGCGCTCGCCCTACTGGGCAGCCTTAATGTCACCCAGATCTGCGAGGCCGTTCTGGGAGAAGATCTGACCGTGCTCTGCCAGGCTCCGGGAGTGGGCAAGAAGATGGGGCAGCGGCTCATCTTCGAGCTGAAAGAGAAGATCACTCGCCTCTACACCGCCGAGATTCCGTTCCCGGCCGCTCTGGACTCACCGCGTCTCGAAAGCATCGAGGCTCTCCAGAGCCTGGGATACTCGGGTACCGAGGCGGCGGCGGCGGTCAACAAAGCGATGAAGGCGGGAGGCGAAGCGCTCACCGGAAAGGAACTTTTGAAGAAGGCGCTCAACCTTTTGGCCGGCGGCCCGGACAAGGGCCGGTAAGGGGGGATCATCATGGAAGAGAGAATCGTATCATCCCGGTGCCGGCCGGACGATGATCAGCAATTTGAATTTGGACTGCGACCCCAATCGCTGGCTGAATTTATCGGCCAGAAGAAGATCAAAGAGAAACTGAATATCTATATCACCGCAGCGCAGGAGCGCCAGGAGCCGCTGGATCACGTGCTCCTCTACGGACCGCCGGGGCTGGGTAAGACCACCCTGGCGCATATCATCTCCCGGGAGATGGGGGTCAATATCCGGATAACCGCCGGTCCGGCCATCGAAAGGCCCGGTGATCTGGCTGCCATCCTGACAAACCTGGGGCACGGCGACGTGCTCTTCATCGACGAGATTCACCGCCTCAGCAGAACGGTGGAAGAGATCCTCTACCCGGCGATGGAAGACTACGCCCTCGACATCATCATCGGCAAGGGTCCGGGGGCCCGTTCCCTGCGCCTCGATCTGCCCCCGTTCACCCTGATCGGGGCAACCGTGCGCGCCGGCGCACTGACCTCACCGCTGCGCGACCGCTTCGGCATCGTCGACCGGCTCGAATTCTACACCGAGGAAGAGCTGATCACGATCATCACCCGTTCGGCCAGGCTGCTCAACGTGGCTGTTGAACCGGAAGGAGCCCGCGCTGTCGCCGGAGCCTCCCGGGGAACCCCCCGCGTGGCCAACCGCCTGCTGAAAAGGGTGCGCGACTACGCCCAGGTCAAAGCCGACAATGTCGTCTCCGAAGAGGCTGCCCGGGAGGCGCTGCAGATGCTGCAGCTCGATACCCTCGGACTCGACGAGATCGACCGCCGCCTGCTGCGGACGATGATCGAGAAATACGAGGGCGGGCCGGTGGGGCTCGATACCCTGGCTGCCTCGATCAGCGAGGAGCCGGAGACCCTCGAGGATGTGTACGAGCCTTACCTGATGAAACTGGGCCTGCTGAAAAGAACTCCCCGCGGCCGGGTGGTTACCGGGGAGGCCTACCGCCTGCTGAAGCTGAAAGGCGAGCAGGGGCCGCAGCCCCGCCTGTGGTAACCGGCAGCATCCTGCCCTGAACTGCCGGGTGCCGTGTCGCTTTCGGGGATACTGTCAGTGAAGGGGGTGTAGCTGTTGGCCGACTCTTTGGGAAAGATACTGTTGATCACCGGGGGGATCATCGCTGCCGCCGGCCTGCTGCTGCTCTGCCTGGGCCGTTTCGGTCCCGGGCGGCTGCCCGGGGATATCCTCATTCAAAAGGAGAATTTCAGCTTTTATGTTCCGATCACGACGATGCTGCTCGTCAGCATCGTTCTCACCATCCTGTTCAACCTGATCGGCCGTTTCAGATAGAAAATGAGATCCTGCGGTGCTGTTCAGAAGCACCGCAACGGATCGACGGAAGTGTCCAGCAGATGGAAAGTACCAGGCTCAGTGATTACGATTACGAACTGCCCCCCGGGGCGATTGCCCAGGAACCGGCCGCCCAAAGAGACCGTTCGCGGATGATGGTGCTTAGGCGCCATCAGGGGTTCAGCACCCACGAGATCTTTACCGCCTTCCCCGGCTATCTCGCGCCGGGCGATCTTCTGGTAATGAACAATACCCGGGTTATCCCGGCCAGGCTTCTCGGCCGGCGGCTCCGCGACGGCGGGGAGGCCGAGCTGCTGCTGCTGCACCGTATCAACGGGGATGAGTGGCTCTCCATGGTCCGCCCGGGGCGCAAGCTCAAGCCCGGCGCCGCAGTGCTGTTCGAAGGGGGGCTGCAGGCGCGGATCGAGGATTATGCCGGGCGGGGTCAGCGGCTGGTCCGCTTCAGCGGACCGGAGCCGCTGGAGCAGCTCCTGCCCCGGCTCGGCCGGGTCCCGCTGCCCCCCTATATCAAGCAGGAGTTGAAAGATCCGGCCCAGTACCAGACCATCTATGCCGCCGAGAACGGCTCCTCGGCTGCGCCGACAGCCGGTTTTCACTTCACCCCGGAGATCTTTGAGCAGCTGCGCCGGAAAGGGGTCGCCTGGACCTTTGTCACCCTCCATATCGGCCCGGGCACCTTCCAGCCTGTCCGGGAGGAGGATATCCGCAGCCATCAGATGCACCGCGAATATTACCGCCTCGGAGCCGCTGCAGCGGCCCGGATCAATGAGACCCGCCGGCAGGGCGGCCGTATTGTCGCCGTGGGAACAACCGTCTGCCGCGTCCTTGAAGCGGCCGCCGGTGAGCGCGGTTTCCTGAAAGAGCAGGAAGGTTGGACCGATCTTTTTATCTACCCCGGCTACGTCTTCAAGGCGGTTGACCTGCTGCTGACCAATTTCCACCTGCCCCGCTCCACCCTGCTGATGCTGGTCTGCGCTTTCGCCGGACAGCAGCAGGTGCTGGAGGCCTACCGCCTCGCCGTCCGGGAAAAATACCGCTTCTACAGCTTCGGCGACAGCATGCTGCTTCTCTAGAGCGCACCGGCACCACCGCCC
>JAAZPS010000280.1 GCA_012797095.1 Bacillota bacterium
ATGAAACCTTTTGCAATAACCGGCATAGATTACAGTGAAGCATCGGAATACAGCAAAACAGATATAAACAGATGCAGCACGTATTTTCGAGTAATTGCTTTCGGGGGGGGTGAAAAAAATAAGCAGCTTCACTTTTACGTCGGAAAGCGTTTTGAAGGGCAGTACCGCAGAGACCGGCAGCGTCTCTCTATCGGTAACCGGAGACCCGCTCGAGGTCACCAATATGAAGCCAGGTGACAGCGTTGACACCACGCTAACCATAACCAATGACGGGACGATTGACGTGCTCTACTATCTTTCGGCCGAATGGGCAGAAGAGGGAACCGGCACCACCGCCAGGATGGCTACGATCCTGGCCAACCGTCTGATGGTAACGGTCACCGCCGATCCCGGTGACGATGGGGTCGAACTGTACGACGGCACCCTGGCCGGCCTGCTGGATCAACCTCCGGCCGGCCGCCCACTCGCCGTGGAAAACGGCAGTGAAGAGGTCCTGATCGAAATCGCGCTGCCCGCCACTGCCGGCAACATTGTCCAGGGCTTGAGCATTGCCGTTGATTTTGTTTTTGTAGCGGAAGAACAGTAGAGGGAGACGATCAAGCAATCAGAACCACCGACTGTTAAACAAGGTATCCGGGGTTCAACCTGGAGGCTCTACCAGCGGCACCGCCTTCCTTGTAGCGCGGCGCCGCTGGTTTCGGGCAAAACAGACCCTAAACGTTTAAAGCCAGGTTAAAGCCCTCATGCATTGCATTCTTCACTTTTCTTGCCGATTTGGCATCACCGAGGACAAATATCTTTTTACCCGAGTCCTGCATTTCCCTGAACAATTTTTCCGGTATTGCCGGCTTCCTGCCGACAGCATTAACAACACTGTCTGCTGTGATAGTAGTCTTTCGGCCTGCTCCATCCTCAGCCACAACCCCATCGTCAAGCACCTCAACGATCTTGCAATCCAGCTTGACTTCCACACCATACCGATCGAACAGGCCATCTACCGGAGTGAGTAAAGATACTCCGGCTGTCGTTAAAGCTATATCGGATTGTGAGAGCGCTTCCACGATTGTAACCTTCTTGCCCTCCTTGGCTAACTTCAACGCTATTTCACTGCCTACCAACCCTCCACCGATAACGATAACCTCTGTACCTACGAACTTTCTACCCAGAATCACATCATCAGCCAGCACGGTCTTCTCTAGTCCCTTTATGTCGGGGTTTATCGGTTCGGAACCTGTCGCAAAAACAATTGTATCGGCATTGAAGTAGGCCAGCTCCTCGGAACCTGCCTCGTAGCCGGTAATGATGCTGACCCCTAGCTTTTTCAACTGCGACTTGAACCAGTACAGCAATTTTTTGTACTGGTATTTGAACGAAGGAGCAGCGGCCAGGATAACGGCACCGCCGATCACCTTCTCTTTTTCAATGACCACTACCCGGTGGCCCCTCAGTGCCGCCGCTCTGGCGAACTCCAAACCACCGGGACCGGCCCCGATTACAACAATCCTTTTAGGCGACTTTGTTTCGGGGATATCTTCCTCCAGCGTATATTTATATTCCAACCCATTTAGTGTATTGACAGCACAGACCACCTGGGCCATTCTAAAAATACAATCGACACAGTCACAGCACCGGACACAGGGTCTTATATCCTCAGACCTGTTTTCAAAGGTTTTGTTGACCCATTCGGGATCGGCAATCAGTTGTCTTCCGAGATAGACCAAGTCCAGGATATTGTCTGCGATCGCTTTCTCCGCGGCCTCGGGGCTGTCGACGGCCCCACCGGATATCACCGGCACATTCACCACTTTTTTTATCTCTTCGGAAAGGTGGAAAAAATAGCCCTCATCTTCCACCACATAAAAACAGGGAGTCACCAAATGAGCATTATCCCCCTGGGCCCCTGTCACATCCAGAGCATCCACGCCTGCCTCCTCGAGACGTACAGCAGTTACTTTGGCATCATTGATGGTTATTCCGCCCACCAATTGCTTGTAGTACAAGGGTTCATCCCCACACATTCTAAAAATAACAGGAAAATCTATCCCACATTTTTCCTTTACAGCCTTGACAACGTTAACAGCAAACATATCCCTGTCCATCCCGTATTTATCTGTTCTTTTATTGGTAAGCGGGGAGATGAACTGCTGGATTAAATAACCGTTGCCCCCATGTAACTGCACAGCATCAAAGCCAGCCAGCTTGGCCCTGAAAGCTGCAGCAGCGAAATCTTCCACATACCTATCCACTTCTTCGGTAGAGAGCTCCCGGGGTGATATCCTGCTGGAGGAATACCCCGGAGATTTTCTGCCAATGGGGCTGGGGCCAACTGTTTCCGGCAAGTAAGACTGAATGCCTGCATGGATCAATTGCAATACAGCCACCGATCCATTCAACTTTATCCTGCCGGCCAATCTGGATAAACCGGCGATAAAGATATCATCGGTGATGCTGAGCGAACATGGAAGTTGAGGGCCGGTAGAATTTATATAAGCTCCTTCAACCGTGATCAGCCCTGTTCCACCTTTGGCCCTGGCAGCATAGTACTCTACACATTGATCTGTCATCTCTCCATTATGCCCGGCATACAGTGTGGTCATCGGCGGCATCACTATTCTATTTTTAACCTGCAAATTACCGATCCCTAGAGGCTTGAATATTTGTTCATATTTCTGTTTCATTTTATGCTCCTCCTGAAGGTGTTTTAGGTATGTCCTGAAAAGAGCCTTGCTTCGTTCCGGGATAAATGTACCATGCCTTTAAAAGTAACATCCCACACTACCTAATCTGCCCTCTTGAGCCCCTTTATAGCCCCCCCATATTAAACTGCGTACCGGTACACAATATTGTCAAAGCCGGCTTAAGATGGCGGCCAATTCCAATGAAAAATGTCGTTTAAAAAATGCGGCATGCCTTAGGTAGATATCACCACAAACATGCCGCGTTAAGAATATCCTTGGGCTTAGATAGAGGCTCCGGGCACAAACCCTTTTGGGGCAGAAAGACAGCCCCTGGTTGCTCATCAGGTAATAATCGGTGCCGTCATGTTCGATCCGCATCTTCATCCACCCTTTCGGTGTTTTGACTTCCAATCCTTCACCGCAGCTTAGCTCATAAGCTTCGCTGATGGAGTACCTGCCGTTATCATTTTTTTCAAGATACCCTTGTGCCATTTGCTCCTCCTTGGAAGGTTTAAGATAAATCGGTTAACACCCGGGCCTGGTTCTCCCCGTCGATGAGCTCCTGCTTTCTGGTAAAGGCATCTAGAAGACAGCCCCGGCAGAGCGTGTTAATGTATGCCGGCATCCCTTTGGCCTTTTCTTGGATTCTGGAGATAACCTCGTCGGGGAACAGGGGTCTGCCTGCGTAAAGCGTTTTTATAGAGCCACCTGGTCGTAGTTTAGGGAGCCACCGCCGCGGGCATTTTAGATCCACCGGCGCGTTGGTAGAGAGCCACCCCCTGTTGGCAGGAGGTGGCCCCATGAAAGTTAAATAGATAAACG
>JAAZPS010000003.1 GCA_012797095.1 Bacillota bacterium
AGTTTCAACCGCGTCCAGCCCAGCAAAAAGATCAGCAAAAATTCCGCCTCATCCCGCGGACTCTCGATGCCGGCCCCTTTCAAAAAAAAGGTGGCTTTCCGCAGGGACTCCTCCACGGTGAAAGGTTCGCTTCCAGCGATCAAGGTTATTCGCCTGCGCTTTCCAGCTGCTCCGTTTTCGCCGAATCTACGAGTGGGTCGATGATCGGATCGAGCTCGCCATCAAGGGTTAGATCAAGCTGATGCAGGGTCAACCCGATACGGTGATCGGTAACCCGGTTTTGCGGGAAATTGTATGTCCGGATCCGCTCACTGCGGTCGCCGCTGCCGACCTGGGAACGCCGCGCCTCGGCCATCTCCGCGGCCTGCTCGGCAGCGTACTGATCTGCCAGCCTGCTGCGCATCACCCGGAGCGCTTTCTCCCTGTTTCTCAGCTGGGATTTTTCGTCCTGGCAGGTTACCACCAGCCCGCTCGGCAGATGGGTCACCCGAACGGCGGACTGGGTTGTATTCACGCTCTGCCCGCCCGGTCCCGTAGAGCAGAACGTATCGATCCGCAGCTCCTGCGGGCTGATCTCGATCTCGACCTCTTCAGCCTCGGGCAGCACCGCCACGGTAGCAGCCGAAGTGTGAATCCGGCCGGCCGATTCAGTCGCCGGGATCCGCTGCACCCGGTGAACACCGCTTTCATATTTCAGACGGCTGAAGACACCCTTGCCCTCGATACCGGCCACAACCTCCTTGAACCCGCCAATATCGGTGGCATGGGCATCGATGACCTCCACCTTCCAACCCTTCCGCTCAGCATAACGGCTGTACATTCTTAAAAGTTCGGCTGCAAAAAGAGCAGCTTCATCCCCCCCGGTGCCGGCCCGGATCTCCAGGAAAACATTTTTCTGATCCCGGGGATCCCGGGGCAAAAGATACGCTTGCAGATCCCGGGCAGCCTGCTCGATCTGAGCGGTCAGCCGGGCGATCTCCTCTTCCAAATATTCAGATAGATCCCCGTCCTCCTCACCCACCAGCAGCTCGCGGGCATCGACCAGCTCCCCTTCGAGTTCGCGGTAACGGCGGTAGAGCTCCACCGCCGGCGTCAACGCGGCCAGCTCCCGGGAATACTGCTGCCACTGCTCCTGCCGGCCCAGCATCTCCGGGTCGCTGAGCAGCACGGTCAGTTCAAGGTAGCGCTCCTCGACAAGGGCCAACTTTTTAAACACTGCTGTTCACCCCGGGGCAATGCCCTTCGATACTTTCTGCTGCCCCCTCCGGGCCGAGCACTGCCTTCAATGCACAGAGGGCCACCTCCACCTGGCCGTTGTCGGGCTCACCGGTGGTCATCTTTTGCAGCCACAGGCCCGGCTGCACGATCAGCTTGAGCAGCGGTGAACGGCTGCGAGCAGTCAACCGGATCAACTCGTAGGAGAGGCCGGCGACCAGGGGCAGCAGCAGCAGCCGGATCGCGATGCGCTGCGCCAGAGGCGGCCAGCCAAAAAAGGAGAAGAGCAATATGCTCAGCACCATCACTATAAGCAAAAAGCTGGTCCCGCAGCGCGGGTGAAGGGTGCTGTACTGCTGTGCTTTTTCCACCTGCAAAGGGCCTCCCCCCTCGAAACAGAAGATCGCCTTATGTTCGGCCCCGTGGTAAGCAAAGACGCGCTTCATCTCGCTCCAGCGCGTTACCAGGTACAGGTAAAGCAAAAATACGGCCAGTCGGATCAATCCCTCCACCAGATTAAGCCCCACCGGATGAAGCCCCCCGGGCATGAGCCTGGCCAGGTAGGTCGGGAGGATAAAGAAAAGAACGATCCCCAACCCCAGTCCGAGGAGAACAACGAGAAAAGACTGCCAGCTCCGGATCTCCTCGCCCTCCTCCTGAAGGGCTTCGGCCGCTGAAAGGTTCAGGGCGCGCACGCCGATGAGCAGGGACTCAAAGAAGATCACCGCTCCCCTCAGAACTGGCCAGCCCAGCACCGGAAAACGGCCGGCCAGGGGGGTGACCCTTTCCGCGATCAGGCTGATACTGTTATCACTGCGCCGGCAGGCGATAGCGATCCGGTCCTGACAGCGCATCATGACCCCCTCCAGAACGGCCTGCCCGCCGACGACCAGCTGCGGCTGTGTCATTCTCGCATTCCCTCCGGGATACCGTGGATCGGTCTACTCAAGGCCATACTTCCGTTTGAATCGCTCCACCCGGCCACCGGTATCAACAAATTTCTGTTTTCCGGTAAAGAAGGGGTGACATTTGGAGCAGATCTCGACCTTCAAATTTTCCCTGGTGGAACCGATCTCGAAGGATTCCCCGCAGGCACAGGTCAAGGTCGTGCGATAGTAGCGGGGATGAATATTCTCTTTCACCAGCAAACACCTCCCAAACTTCATTTCCAGAACTAGATAATAGCATAACCTGATCTATCGCGCAACAAAACGGCTGCAACTCAGCTGATAACAGCGGCAGCACTGCTTTTCTCTTGAAGCGCTCCATCCTTCCCGGGGTGGAACCGCCTCGCGGGGGGGGGCCCCCGAAGGAGGCCTCCAGCACAGATCGGCCGGTCTACTCCAGAAATCCAAGTGGATCTACCTTTTGATCGCCTTCGTAGATCTCGAAATGAAGGTGCGGACCGGTGGTGTTCCCGGTCAGACCGATATAGCCCAGAATCTGCCCGGGACTGACCTGCTGCCCCGCTGCGACTGCGCTGCTGCAGGCATGTCCGTAACGGGTCCGGTAACCGGCGCCGTGGTCCACTTCGATCATGATGCCGTAGCCGCCCCGGTATCCGGCGCAGGTTACCCGGCCGCCGGCAGCCGCATGAAAGGCGGTTCCATAGGCGGCGGCAATATCGATCCCGTAGTGAAACTTGCCCTTTCGCCAACCAAAACCGGAGGTCAAAACACCCTCCAGAGGCCAGCGGAAAGAGGGCCGCCCCGGAGCGCGGGAAAAAACCCCGCCCGGAACGATGATCCGCTCACCGCGATGCAGGCTGGCAGGGGCCTCGATCTCGTTTGCCTGCAGGATCGCCCCTTCTTTCACCCCGTATGCCCGGGCAATTGCCGTCACTGTATCGCCCTCCTCCACATCGTGGACACAGCCGACCACGGTGAGGATCTCCAGGCGATCGCCCGGATGAATCAGATCCGGTCGGGCTATTCCGTTCAGGTAGACGAGGGTCTCGACATCGGTGCCGCACTCCCGGGCAATCGTGTAGAGACAGTCACCCGGCTGAACTGTATATTCCATGATTTTCGGCCGGTGAGCCCTCTCCTCGAGAGATGCAGTAAAATCCCGCAGCTGCAGATAATAAAGCGGGATCCCCGGCGCTTCATTATCTTCC
>JAAZPS010000281.1 GCA_012797095.1 Bacillota bacterium
ATCGGCCTGGCCAAAGCAGCGGGGATCGCGGCGGACCGGATCATCGTTGACCCCGGAATCGGTTTCGGCAAAGATCTTGAGCAGAATCTGGCCGTGATGCACCGTCTCGCAGATTTCCGCGGACTCGGCTATCCCCTTCTGTTGGGGACCTCGCGCAAGTCAATGATCGGAAAAACCCTTGATCTTCCCCCACTGGAAAGGCTTGAGGGGACCGCAGCCACCGTGGCCTACGGAATCGCCGCCGGGGCGGATCTTATCCGGGTTCACGATGTCAAAGAGATGCGCCGGGTCGTCCTGATGACCGATGCGATGGTACGCCGGCCGGAAGAGGGGCGGTGATCGGGGAAGATGAGCGCGATGATCGCGATCAGGGAGATTGTCTGTTACGGCTATCACGGGGTCCTGCCAGAGGAGCAGGCTCTCGGACAGGAATTCCGGGTCAACCTCGAACTGCGGCTAGACCGCTTCGCCCCGGAGCGGGATCTTCTTTCCGAAACGGTCGACTACCGTGAAGTGGTGGCGATCGTGCTCCAGATCATGGAGGGCCGACCGCGGCTCCTTCTGGAGACGCTGGCCGACGGGATCGCCTCGGCCCTGCTCCGCTTGCCGGGGATCGGCTCGGTCAAGGTCTCTGTCTGCAAACCTCACCCACCCATACCGGCAGTCAAGGGAGGCGTGGCGGTGGAGCTCAGCAGGACAAAGGAAGTCTAGCGGTGGCCACAGCCTTTATCAGCCTCGGCTCAAATATGGGCGACCGGGTCGCCTACCTGCAGAGGGCACTGCAGGCGCTGGAGGAAGAACCGGTTTCGCTTGGCGCTGTCTCGCCCCTCTATGAAACTGCACCCGTGGGCGGCCCTCCCCAGGCACGCTATTTCAATGCCTGCGCCTCTTTTGATACCCTGCTGCCCCCGACAGCCTTGCTGCGGCGACTGCAGGCCATCGAAACCGGCCTGGGGCGAAGGCGGCTGGAGCGCTGGGGCCCCCGGACGATCGATCTGGATCTTCTTCTCTACGAAAATGTGATCATGCATACCCCGGTGCTGGAGCTGCCCCACCCGAGGCTTGCTGAACGCGATTTTGTCCTGCAGCCGCTTTCGGTTATCGCTCCGGCGCTCAGGATCCCCGGCATCGGGAAAAGTGTGCTCCGGCTGCTAACAGCGCGCTCCCCCGCAGCAGGGGTCAAGCTCTACCGGGCCTTCTGGTACCGCTGCGGTAAGGGATCGGGATAAATTGCCCGGAAGACCGGCTGCGCTCCTGTTGTTCCCGCAATGTCGCCTGAGCTGTAAACCGTGACGCGACGGGCGCACCCACTACAAGGGGCTGTCCCTATGGGACAGCCCCTTGTAGTTATTCTGATCGGAATCCGGCAGCTTCAGCTGCTCTAGAAGAGTCCTTTAACCTTGCCGGTATCCACATCAACGTCAACCTGCATGAACGCCGGGTTGGCCGCAGTACCTGGCATCAGCGAGATCGCCCCGGCCACCGGAACGACGAAACCGGCTCCACCGTAGGTAAGGATATCCCTGATATAGAGCTTCCAGCCCTTCGGGACACCCTTGATCAGCGGGTCGTCGGAGAGGCTGAGGTGGGTCTTGACCATACAGGTACCGAGCTTCTGCATGGCGGGATCCTTTTCCATCCGCTTTGCCTTCTCCAGGGCCTCGGGCGAATATTCCACCCCATCGGCGCCGTAAACTTCCCTGGCAATGAGGTTGATCCGCTCGCGCAGCGGGGTCTCCAGCTCGTAGAGGAAGCGGAAATTGCTGGGCTCGTTGCAGGCATCGACAACCGCATCGGCCAGCTCAAGCGCTCCCTCGCCGCCGAACTGCCAGTGCTTCGAAAGAGCGACCCGGGCGCCCGCTTCTTCGGCAAGGCGGCGGACCAGCTTGATCTCGTTGTCGGTGTCGGTATGGAAAGCATTGATACAGACCACCGGGTTGATCCCTGCTTTTTTCACCGTGTTAACATGGTGGATCAGGTTCTCGCAGCCCGCCTCGACCCATTCCAGATTCTCCTCGGTGTAAGCAGGATCAAGCGGCTGTCCCGGCAGCGGCAGCGGGGCCCCACCGTGGCACTTGAGGGCCCGGATTGTCGCCACGACCACCGCGCAGTGCGGGGTCAGGCCCGACTCGCGGCACTTGATATTCCAGAACTTCTCAAACCCGATATCGGCAGCAAAGCCCGACTCGGTAAGAACGTAGTCGGATAGTTTCAGCGCCACCCGGTCGGCGATGATCGAGGACTGGCCCACTGCGATATTGGCGAAGGGGCCGGCATGGACAAAGGTGGGCTGACCTTCCAGAGTCTGCATCAGGTTCGGGTTGATCGCCTCCACCATCCAGGCGGTCATCGCTCCGGCGACACCGAGATCCTCGGTGGTGATGGGATTGCCGCGCTTGTCATAAGCGACCACAATGCTGCCCATCCGCTTGCGCATATCATCCAGATCCTTGGCCATGGCCAGGATCGCCATCACTTCGGAGGAGACGGCGATGGCAAAGCCGGACTGCATCATCAGACCGTCTTTCCTGGTCCCCAGGCCGATAATGATATTGCGCAGGGCCTGGGCGCAGAAGTCGATGATCCATTTCATCTCAACATTGCGGGGGTCGATATTCAAACGCTCCAGCTTCCTGCGCTCGAGAAAAGCATCGGTCGCGTTGAATTCATGCTGTAACCGTGAGGTTACCGCAACCATGGCCAGGTTATGAGCATTCATCACCGCATTGATATCGCCGGTCAACCCCAGGGAAAATGGAGTCAGCGGAATACACTGCGACAACCCGCCGCCGGCGGCGGAACCTTTCACGTTCATCGTCGGCCCGCCGGAGGGCTGGCGGATGGTGGCAAATACGTTTTTGCCCCGTCTCCCCATCCCCTGGGCCAGGCCCATCGTGGTGGTCGATTTCCCTTCACCCAGAGGCGTAGGGGTGATCGCCGTAACATTGACGTACTTGCCGTCAGGGCGATCTTTTAACCGCTCCAGAACCCTCTTGTAGTCCACCTTCGCTACATAGTGGCCATGAGGTAGCAGTTCTTCTTCTTCCAGGCCCAGCTCATCGCGCAGCTGGTACACTGTTTTCATGGTAGCCTCTGCTGCTTCGGCTATTTCCCAATCGGCATACTTGGTTGGATCCAATGGCATGGAAAAACCTCCCTTTTGAATTTAATTAATTTTTGCCTTAACCTCCTACTTTATCGGCATTATGAATAATCTATTCCACAAGTCCGGCTTAATTCCTGCAATAAGTTATTTCATTCACTTAATTATTTATTAATCTTCCCGCTTTTCCACCGAAGGAATACCGCACAGCGGCGCTGCCGTCAAAACCGCTCTCTCCACGGCTGCGGAGATCGCTTCTGCAGCCATGGTTCCGGCCAGGCTGATATCGGCTTCGACCTCTCCCCGCGAGAGGCTGAAGATGATATCACCGTCCCACATCGTGTGCACCGGCCAGATCGAGCGGGCCAGGCCGTTATGAGCCATCTGGGCAATCTTCCCCAGCGCCTCCCGGTTGAAGCGGCCGTTAGTCGCCACCACCCCGAGGGTGGTGTTCCCTGGAAAACCGGAGCCGCTTTGTCCCTGCATCAGCCCGGAAGTACACTCCATCCGGCCCGTCTCCGGATGGCGCGGCCCGGCGAGCAGCCGGCCCCGGCGATCGTAGATATCACCGAAAGCGTTTACCACCACCAGGGCAGCCATGATCAGCTCACCGCAGCAGCAGGAGGCGCTGCCCTGGCCTGATTTGACCGCCTGGAACGGTCCGTAAAATTTCCCCACTGTCGCCCCTGTTCCGGCGCCGACCGAACCTTCCGCCACCGGTCCGGCGGAGGCCTCAAGACAGGCCTGATAGCCCATCGCAGCATCGGGGCGGACCGTGGAGCTGCCGATCATAAGATCGAACAATATCGCCGCCGGAACGATCGGCACTGACAGCGGCCCCGTGGGGAAACCCCGGCCCCTTTCTTCCAGGTAACGGACCACCCCGCCGGCGGCGTCCAGACCGAAAGCGCTGCCTCCGGCAAGCACAACAGCCTGAACCTCCTCGACAAGGCGGGACGGCTGCAGCAGATCCGTCTCCCTGGTTCCGGGAGCCGATCCGCGCACCTCCACCGCTGCTCTGGCACCTTCCTCGACCAGAACCACGGTCACACCCGTCGCCGCCTCCAGATCGGTACAACAGCCTACCTTGATCCCCTTGATCTCCGTAATGCCCCTACCCGGCTCAACGATCTATAACCACCGCCTTTTCATGAAATAAAAAAGGCTGCCCGAAGGCAGCCCTTGATCTCAAGCAGTCGGATTCTCCGGGGTACTTTCGACGCTGCAATCGCTCTGCTGGAAAGAGGTGCACGGTTGCACTTTCGTCTTTCCCGTGACCGTTTTTTCCCCCCGTCTCTCCGGCCTGACCGCGCTTTCCCCCCTGGCCCGGGCTTCCTTTTCTTTTTCCCGGCGGGCTGCCTCGATCTCCTCGAGACTCTTTCCCTCGACCAGGGCGGTGATCTCTCCGGCATCGAGAGTCTCCTTCTCCAGCAGCGCCCCGGCGATGGCATCAAGTTTATCCCTGTTCTCCAGCAGGATCTCCTGGGCGCGCTGGTAACAGTGATCTATGGTCCGGCGGATCTCCAGGTCGATCGCCTTGGCAATCTCCTCGCTGTAATCCCGATCCCGGGCCAGATCTCGCCCCAGAAAAACCTGATCCTGTTTGTGCCCCAACGTGATCGGCCCCAGGGCATCGCTCATCCCGTACTCCGTGATCATCTGACGCACGATCGCTGTTGCTCTTTCCAGATCATTTTGCGCCCCCGTGCTGATCTCGTCCAAAACCACCTGCTCTGCCACCCTTCCGGCCAGCAGGGTGGTGACGCGGTCAAGAAGCTCGGAGCGGGTCATGAAATAACGATCCTCTTCCGGAAACATGAGCGTGTAGCCGCCGGCCCGCCCGCGGGGGATAATCGATACCTTGTGTACCGGATCGGTGTGCGGCAGCAAAAAGCCGACCAGGGCATGGCCTGCTTCATGAAAAGAGACAATCTTCTTTTCAAATTCACTGATCACGCGGCTTCGTTTCTGGGTA
>JAAZPS010000282.1 GCA_012797095.1 Bacillota bacterium
AATGGCGCCTTTGTCTTCGATACCCTGGCCGGCACATCGATGGGTGGGATCATGGGCCGGATGAAAAGAATTCTCCGGGAAAAGGGCTTCACGCCCCTTGGCTGCAGGGAATTCAGAATGCCGCCCAATATCTTTTTTCATTATCCCGAGCCGAAGTGCCGGGAAAGGATCTCCAAAAGCCTGGCTCTCGCTGAAAGATTTGTTGACGAGATCATTGCCGGGAAAGGGCGCTGGAGGGGGATCCCTTTGCTGTCCGACCTGCTTCCTCATCTGAGCAGTGCAATTTACAATTTGACGCAGTCCCGGTGGCATCAGCGAAATTTGAAGATGAAATTGGATCGGGCAAAATGTAACTCATGCTGTATCTGTGCCGAGAAATGCCCGCTCAACAATATCGAGATAGGTGACACAGCAGTAATCGGGGACTGCTGTCAGTACTGTTTCCGCTGCGCTGGTATCTGCCCGAGGGGCGCGATCCACGGCGTGGCTTCACCCCGGACCCTGCATTATCTGGCCAGGGGAGCAAAATTCTAGCCAAACCCGGCCTGCAGGAGTCAGGGGGAGCGGGGTAGCCTGGTGAATCACTTTCATTATGGGACAGGAAGGTACGTCCCTTTTGTCCCATCGTCCCTTTTGTCCCACTTAATGCGGTCGATTTTAAAAATGGGGCTTGCCCTTTGCCCGGCGATGGGGTAAGCTTGATCTCGAATACAGAGCTTTTACGGGTGCCCGATCAAGGGGTGTCAGGGAAGCAGGTGCGAAGCCTGCGCGGTCCCGCCACTGTAACCGGGACCCTGGAGCGACAGAGAGCCACTTTGCCGTCCGGCGAGGGAAGGCCGTTCCAGGGGGATGAACGGAAGCCAGGAAACCTGCCCGTAGAGGAACGTACTAAGCCTTCGTGGAGAGAGGGAGGTGCGTGGTTATAGACGCATATCAGGCTCGGCCACCGTAGGTCGGGCTTTTTTGGTGCGGTGGTTAAAAGGTTGGGTCGAAAAATCATAAACAAAAATAGCAAACGAGGGGGCGAGGCTCGTTTCGCCTGCGGTTGCGTTTAACGCAACCCCCTGGAGTAATGGAAGGAGTCTGGATAATGAAAAAACGATTGATTTGCCTGGTTATGCTGTTGACAATGGTGATGCTGCTTTTGTCGGCCGGATGCGGGATCCAGAATGGCGGCGGAGACAAGGGAGAACAGCTGCGGATCGCTTCGATCATGCCGAGCAATACCGAGATCCTTTTTGCCCTCGGCCTCGGCGAAGCGGTGGTCGGGGTGACCGATTTCTGCAACTATCCGCCCGAGCTCGCTGAAGCGGTGGAGAGCGGACAGATCAAGCGTCTGGGAGATTCTTTTAACCTGAATGAAGAGCTGCTGGTGAGCTTGGAACCTGATCTGGTCCTTTTTGGATATCCTTCCGATGTCGAGGAACGTCTTGAGGAACTGGAGATCAAATCGAAGGTCATCGCTCCGAAAAGCCTTGCAGAGACCTATGCCAGTATCAGAGAGATCGGGGAGCTTACCGGAAGTCAGTCGGCGGCGGAGAAGCTGGCCGGTGATATGGAAGCGGCGATCAACGCGGTGAAGGAGAAGTCTGCCGCCCTGCCGGCCGGGGAAAAACCGCGTGTGCTGATGCTTCTGGACCTTGATTCGCTCTATGTCGCCGGCACCGGTACCCTGGAAGACGAGCTGATCAATGCTGCCGGGGGGATCAACGTGGTTACCGCGGCAGGTTATGCCCAGCTCAGCGAGGAGGCACTTATCGAGGCCGATCCGGAGATCATTCTCTGCACTTTTCCGCTGAAAGATCGTATTCTTTCGGAAAAGGGCTCCTGGAAGGAGCTGGCTGCGGTGAAGGATGAAGCGATCCACGATCTCGACGGCGACCTGATCAACCGTCCGGGACCCCGGCTGAGCGAGGGGTTGGAGCTGCTTTACGGGATCTTTCATCCGCAGTCCTAAGGGAGGAGCAGGGTAAATGCGGGGCAGGCGTATCCTCTGGCTGACAATTCTTCCTTTTCTTGCTGTCGCGGTGCTGCTTACCGCGGTGGGCATTGGTGCGGTGACAGTACCGCCCCGGGAGGTGGCCGGAATCATCTGGGGCGCCCTGAGCGGCGCGCTTTCCCACCCCCCGATTCCGGCGGAGACAATTATCCTGCAGGTTCGCCTGCCCCGTATTTTACTCGGATTTCTCATCGGCGCATCGCTCTCGCTGGCGGGGACCGCTTTCCAGGG
>JAAZPS010000030.1 GCA_012797095.1 Bacillota bacterium
TTCATCCCCCCGGCCAGTGAAATTTTCTTGAAGAGGGCTTCCTTATGGTCACCCTGCCACCACGAACCCGCCAGCACCGTGACCGCGCTTCCGGCAAAAGCGGCGGGGAAAATCGGCGTCGACGCGCCGATCATGACCACCTCGCGGGCACCGGAGCAGAGCTTCAGCAGCCCGTCCACCGAACCGTTGATCATGGTGGTTCCCGTGAGCAGTACCAGATCACAACCGGGCAGCAGCCGGGGCTGCTGCTCCAGGGGGATCAACGGAGCCCTGCTCGCGCACTTCTCTTTCCCCTCATCGAAAAGATAGATCTCTTTCACCCGGGGCCGGATCATCTCCGCGACCGGGGCGATATTCCCGATCATCCCGACAGTATCGCTGCTGCGCAGCTCGATGCCGAAAGGCCGCCCGGCCGTCTCACTGTCCGGCAGCGTCTGCCCCTGCGAGGCCGCTGCCAGCACCGCTGTCCCGATGGCCCGCTGGACGTTGTCGCCGCCGGTAACGGCCCAGGCGGCAGCACCGGGGGCATCCTGCCCGATCAGCTGCTGCCCGTAGGGGAAGACAGAGCAGCCGCCTTGAAGTCCCTTCCGCAAGATATAGGAGAGGCCGATGAAACCGTTGTCCAGCTCCACGGCGAGAAGAGAAAGCCCGATGACGGCATCCCGCACCGTCCGCCCCTGCAGATAGGGCCGGGCCTTCTCCAGCACTGTTTCCATGATCATCTCCGTCAACCTCCCTGCCGGTTCAACCGGCGGTTTATTCCAATAAGTTAGCCGCGCTGGGACAAAGGGGACGTACCTTCCTGTCCCATACACCGGGAAACGCGAGATCCTTCGCTTCGCTCAGGATGACAGGGCAGTACATCGGCACAGCCCCCCACTATCATCGCGAAAACCGGATCCTCCACTGTGGGACAAAGGGGACGTACCTTCCTGTCCCATCACCACTCTTAAAACCAGTGTTTCGACCCCTCATCCAGCGCCCCCCCCCAGTCGTCCCGGAAGCAGCTCCCTCTCGACTACCCCAAAGGCGCAGCAGCCCCCCGATCCTGTGATCTGAGAGCGCAGCCCCCCACTGTGATCCTGAAGGCGAAACCCCTTCACCATCTATCCTGATGACGCAGCCCCTCCATTATCATCCTGAGGGCACAGCCCGAAGGATCTCCAAACGGATCGATGGGCCACAGCAGCCCGCGCTGTCGATCCGGTAGCCGGTATATTCACCCGCCACTACCCCACCCGGGCAGACCATACACCGTGAAAAAGAGATCCTTCGCTTCGCTCAGGATGACAGGGCAGTACATCGGCACAGCCTCTCCACTGTCATCATGAAGGCACAGCCCGAAGGATCTCCGCTTTCAACCTAACGCCATTTGATAACCATCAAAACTACAAAAGCAGGTTAAATGCAGGCTGGCCGGCCGTCATCCCGCTTTTCCGGCGCTTCTTCGGGCTCACCCAGGGCGAAATGGTCATGCAAGGTCTTCACAGCAGTGGCCAGATCCGGGCGGCGGATCAGCAGGGCGATGGAGATATTGGAATCGGCGGTCTGCAAGATGGTGATCCCCTTTTCATTGAGTGCGCGCACGATCTGGGCCATCACCCCGGGGATACCGCGCATGCCGAAGCCGATCACCGCCACCTTGGCACAATTTTTTTCCAGGCGAAAACCGAGGCCAAGGTCGGTGAGCACCTGCGCGGCCCTCCCGAGAGCCTCTTCTTTGATCGTGAATATCTTCATCTGCGGAAAGACGCTGATCAGATCGATGCTGATCCCTGCTGCGGCCAGATTTTCGAATAACCTCATTTCAAGATCTGGATCGGGATCGGCAAATTCAACGGTCAGCTGCACGATATCATCAGCATGAGCGATCCCCGTAACCACCCGTCGCGGTGGCACGGTAAAACCGGTCGGGGTTGCGGCAGCACCGGTGTGGATCAGGGTTCCGGGGCCTTCCCCGGTGAGGCTGCGGATAACCAGGTTAAGGTTATGTTTCATCGCCACTTCCACGGCCGGCGGGTGGATCACTTTGGCCCCTTCATAGACCAGCTGGCAAACCTCGCTGTGGGTCAGCTGGGGAATGATCCGCGCACCTTTCAATATATGAGGATCGGCAGTGGCGATACCGCGCACATCTGTATAGATCTCCACCAGCTCCGCCTGCAGCGCCGAGCCCAGGATCACCGCAGTGGTATCGCTGCCGCCCCGGCCCAGGGTGGTGATCTCCCCGCCGGGGGCGGCACCCTGAAAACCTGCCACAACCGCCACCTCTCCTGCTCGCAGGGAACGCCTGATCCCTTCCGGATCGCAGGCCAGCACCCGGGCCAGCCCGTAACTACCGTCCGTGGACAGGCCAGCCTGGAAACCGGTCATGGTTCCGGCCTTGATCCCAGCCCGGTTCAGGGTGGCAGCCATCACCACAGCAGCGATGATCTCGCCGCAGTGCATCAGCAGATCGAGCTCCCTAGGGGGGACCGGGGGAAAGATATCTTCCGCCAATTTTTTCAGGGTATCGGTGGCGTAGGGTTCCCCGGCACGCCCCATGGCCGACACCACCACTACCGGCTTGTAGCCGCTTTCCAGGGCCAGGCGGACCCGCTCTGCAGCCGCTTCACGCAGCGGCGCCGTGGCGGTGGAACTCCCGCCAAATTTTTGCACGATGATCTTCAAGCCAACAACTCCTGTTCCAGAGATTTTACAGGAGCAGTTCAGCGATCTGGACAGAATTGAGGGCAGCGCCCTTGCGAATATTATCCGCCACCACCCAGAGGTTCAGGCCGTGAGCAACGGAGTGATCTTCCCGGATCCGCCCGATATAGACCTCATCGTGACCGCTGACCTGAAGCGGCATCGGGTAAAGCTTTTCCGCCGGATTATCCAGAACCGTCACCCCCGGCGCTTTTGCGAAAAGCGCACGGGCCTCGTCGGCGGTCAGCGGCGCCTGCAGCTCCACATTCAAGACGATGGAGTGTCCGTTGACTACCGGTGCACGCACGGTGGTTGCCGTAACCGGCAACCCGGGCAGGGCCATGATCTTGCGTGTCTCCCGAACCATCTTTTCCTCTTCGTTGGTGTACCCATCATCCAGGAAAATATCGATATGCGGGATCAGGCTGAAGGCCAGCTGGTGTGCAATATGCTGCACGGTCCCCTTTTCCCCGGCCAGGTGGGCGCGACACTGCTCCATCAGCTCATCCACAGCCTTCTTCCCCGCCCCGGAGATGGCCTGGTAGGTCGCCGCAACGACCCTCTTCAAGCCGGCGGCCTGCTGCAGCGGCTGCAGCGCCACCACCGTCTGGATGGTAGAACAATTCGGGTTGGCAATAATACCGCGATGCTCGCGGACAGCCTCCGGATTGACCTCGGGGATGACCAGGGGCACATCTTCTTCCATCCGAAAAGCGCTGCTGTTGTCGATGACCACGGCGCCGCGGCGAGCTGCCTCCCGGGCCAGCTCCTTGCTGACAGCCCCGCCGGCGCTGAAAAAGGCAAAATCGATCCCCTCAAAGGAGTGCGGCAGAGCCTCCTCCACGAGATATTCCCTGTCGCCCGCGGTAACCCGGAGCCCCCGGGAACGCGCCGAGGCAAGCAACTTGAGTTCTTCCATGGGAAATTCTCTCTCGGTCAGGATCTCGACCATGGTCTGCCCGACCATGCCCGTGGCGCCGACCACCGCCACCCGATATTTTTTCGCCATCACTGCTCCTCCATTCCGTATCTTTAGTTTATGAACATAATAGTTTGCTGTTACTGGCAGATCAATTTTTGGCGTTGCCAGCAGCATCAGAAAGAAAATAAATTGTTTGTATTTTAACATACAGAAACATCGTCAGGCAAGACCTACCCCGGGGCCCTTTAAGCCGATCTGATCATTTCCTCTCACCGCTCGCCCGAAAGAACCGAATATGGCTCACCCTCCTGGCCTGTCCCCCATGGAATCAGACCAGAGCAAACAAATTAATTTACTGCATTTAACGAATATCACCGGGCGGCGGGGTAAAAGCAGCCGCCGGCAGTTTCGGCAGGTTGACTCAACACCCGGAACCGCTGCCTAAGGATTACTGACAGCACCTATGAATAGGATAACCCCGGTCTTCTCATCAATAATGGTGAAAAAGAAAGGTCGATCAACGATCATGTTGAAGCGATCCACCTCCACGGACGTGCTTTCGCATTCTACCGAAGTAACCGCTGCCGCCTCGGTCCCCTTTTCGTCAACATCAATATAGGTCTTATGTTTAACTTCGCTGATATAAGGCCCGGGTAACGCGGTGATCATCTTGCTGAAATCAGCTCGCTGCGGTTCAAAGGCGCTTTCCATCCCCATCTTCTTCAGAATCTCCTTCAGAGCAATATCGTACTCGAATTGAAACCGGGGCAGCCCGATCTCGCCTTCCATCTTTTTAAAAGATAGCTGCCATTCTGCCCAATTTTCCGGTTCGATCTTGCGGCAAAATTCCGCCAGCGAGCTGCCGACAGCAGGCAAGAAAACAGTCATCCCCACCCGCCTGTTTTTTCCGTAAGGGAGACGGATCGCCTCGAAGTCATTTCCCTGGAAATAATGATAGACCCCCTCGCGGAACATCACCGGATGATCTTTCCCGGTTCCGTCTGGCAGGGTAAAGGGTATCTCCCGGGTGTTTTGCGGATCGAATTCGTTAGACCAGGCTCCGTTGAAATAGAGGGCATTGATCAAGAAGAGAAAGGTCTGGGGATCGATCGGCCTTTCAATGATCTTTTTTATCTTGCCCCTGGTCTGCTGCTCCACCCAGCGATTGATCGCGGAGGCAGCACCGGGCTTCTCGAAATCAAGGGTGTCGAACGCAGCGGCAAAGTAGTCCTGGTTGCGCTGCAAAAACTGCTCATTCAGCGAAACCCCCTGCCTGGCCCACAGCGAGTTGGCCACGTTCAGTTCAACTTCGGGATCGGAATTCCGAAGAACGCTCTGCAGATCAGCAAAGGCCCCGTTGAATTCGTCCAGATCCATCTCCGGCAACTGCAGCGTCTCCATTATTTCCCTGAAAGTATCCCCATCAGCCCCGTTGGCCGTCATGGCCAGGGCGATGGAGATACTTGTCGGCGAGATAAAGATATTATTATGATGCTCCCCTTTTTCTAAAAGAGCCTGCAATATCCTGAACCCGAAGGCCATATTTCCGTCAACCAACCTCTGATCGAGGCTGGTTGACGGCTCGGCGGAAACTTTCCGCGGGGCGAGGCCAACGGGTGCGACGATCTCATCGTCGGGATTGCAACCACCCAACAGCGACATGGTCGCTGTCACAAGCAGCAGCACGACCAGAAAAATGGCACGATGACAGGACAACCAGATCATCTCCTTGCACGGACCGTTTTGGTCAGACTAAACTATCCCGACCATTCTACTCGGCTGGCCCAAGATCTTCCTCTTGAAGCAGCGCGGTGATCACCGGCCGGTAGCGGCCGCTCTGCTTGATCCGGCGGTCCCAGAGGCTGATAGCACCGAAGATCAGACCCATCAGAAGGAAACCAAGCCCGGCAGCAGCCAGTTCACGATAGCCTTCCCAACCCAGTAGAGCGGACAGTTTTAATCCCAGCAGGATCCCCGCCAGCAGCCCGGCCAGAGGCACCAGGTAGAGTAAAAAGGCGATGAAAAGAGCCCGCCGGTCATCGATCTCGATGAGAACGCTCTCCCCCTTTGCCGCCCGGATCGGATTGGCCACCTCAACGAAGTGGTCCCGGCGATCTTCGGCGCTGAGAATACCCCCACAGCGACCGCAGTTTTCACAGGAAAGATGGCGCCGCAGGTGGACCACCGCGGTCTCACCTTTATCTTCTGTAATCGTACCGATTCGCTCCACCGGCAAACCCTCCAGATCGTAATTAAAGCTGTTCCTATTTTAGCACGGTTGAGACAGGATCACAAAACCGTATTCACCGATTATTTTCACTATCCGCTGCCGCCTCGTAAAAAGGGAGAAGAAGGTGAAACAACGGTTACGTGCTCCTTTGTCCCGCCGGAAAATGATGCCACCGCTTTGGCGTGCTCGACAGAAACCTGAAGGCAGCGCGCAGACACGAATAACGGGCATAGTCACCTGCGGCATCCGGACCCCCCATTTCACCTCCCTCTGCCCCGAGGGGAGAGGAACTTGCCACACTGTGATCTTTATATTTCTCCTCCCGGTAAGTCAAAGTGTCCGTCCATCCGACTCGGAGTCAGGGGGCGTTTTGCGCAAAAAGGCCCCCTCCCGGAATAGGGGGAGGGGGCCTTTTATCTTCCAACGGTGAGTCAAAGTGTCCGTCCCCTTGACTCACTATCTTCCAACGGTGAGTCAAAGTGTCCGTCCCCTTGACTCACTAGGCGAATGCTTCGGGGACGTCTTTCAGAACGGCGTAACTGAAGACAGGGCCGTCTTTGCAGACATAGAGATTCCCCGCATTGCAGCGGCCGCATTTGCCGATACCGCACTTCATCCTGTTTTCAAGGGTGGTATAGATCTGCTCATCGGCGAAATTCAGCTTCTTCAGGTTCTCCAGAACGAAGCGGATCATGATCGGCGGGCCGCAGGTAATGGCGATGGTGTTCTCGGGCGACGGGTTGACCTCCATCAACAGCGAGGGGACAAAGCCGACATAATGCGGCCAGTCTTCTTCCTCGAGGTCAACGGAAAGGTGGCAGCAGACGCCGTCAACTTTCGCGGTTTCGGCAAATTCCTGCTTGAAGCAGAGATCTCCCGAGGTGCGGGCACCGTAGATCGTGGTCAGCCCGGCATAATCGCCCAGATTGGCCTTGACATACTCGACGATCGGCCTCAAGGGAGCCTGGCCGATCCCACCGCCGACGGTGAGGATCGACTTGCCTTTCCAGTCATCCACCGGAAAGCTGTTCCCGTAGGGGCCGCGCACGGTCATCTTGTCGCCCGCCTCGAGCTGGTGCAGTGCCGAGGTGACCTTGCCCGCCCGCATCACCGAAAAACGCAGGTAACCCTGCTCTGTCGGTGAGGAGGAGATGGAGATCATGCTTTCACCCACGCCGAGCAGCCCGATCATGGCACACTGGCCCGGCCGATGGCTCCAGTTCTCCCGCACGGCCGGATCGTCAAGGACCACTTTGAACGTTCTGATACAGCGATCTCCGTACGTTTCATTCCAGGTATCCTCTACCGTAGCGGTAAAGGGGATATAGGGATTCTCGTAATTTTTCATTGCGCCGCCTTCACCTGCCTTAGAATGTCGATCAGGTCGATATTGACCGGGCAGAGGGTGGAGCAGCGCCCGCATCCGACGCAGGCGATCACCCCGAATTTATCGACAAAATATGAATACTTGTGGTTGATCCGGTTCCGGGTCCGCTCACGGCGGGTCGGACGGGGGTTGTGTCCCGAGGTATGCTTGGTATATTCGGCAAACATGCAGGAATCCCACATCCGGCAGCGGCGTCCCGCGGAGCCTTCCACTTCATCCTGAATATCGAAGCAGTAACAGGTGGGGCAGAGATAGGTGCAGATCCCGCAGCCCAGGCAGGGCGCTGAAACCCTTTGCCAGAGGGGATCTTCCCACAGCTGCGGCAGTGCTTCCGGAATCCCTTCCGGATCTACACTCCACTTGATCTTGCCCAAAGCATCCTCTGCCAGCTGCTCTTTCTGCTTGAGCGCTTCGGCGGGAGCCTCTTCCAGGAGATCTTTGATCTCTTCGGCAAGAGCTTTCCCCTTTTCAGTCACTGTCTCCAGAAGGTAGCTTTCTCCCAGATCGGTCAACAGAATATCGAGCCCCTCTGTCGCGGTCGGACTACCGCCGACCGAGGGACAGAAGCAGTTCAATTCCGGCTCATTGCAGGCCAGGCCGATCAGGGTGGTCAGTTCCCGCCGCTTCAGATAATAGGGATCATCGAAATCCCAGCGGAAAAGATTCTCTACCAGGGCCATCGCCCGGGCATCACAGGGGCGCACTCCCAGCAAGATCATCTCTTCATCAGCCTCGGGAAGCTTCAGCTCCTCCCCCCTTGCAGAGAACCGGTACAGGGTCTCTGTCTGGGGAAAGAGCAGCGCCTTGGGGGGCACCGTGGTGTTGCCCGCATCGAGGCTCACTGGATCACCCTCCGCAACGGGAGCAAACTTCTTTATCTCTCCCTGTACTGCCGGCGCCCAGAGGTTTTTGCCGGAAAGCTTCCCGGTAAATTCAGACCATTTCTCCTTATGCAACAGCATCGCTGACATATCGCTCTCACCCACCTCTACAAGATAAATTCCTCTGGGTCGTCAGGCTTGTAACTGGCCTGGAACGGTTCAGCCTCCGGATCAAGCCCCGGTTCAAACCCGTATTCTTCGCGCACCGTCCGGGCAAGTTTCCGGTTCAGCTTGCCCAGAGGGATACCGGCCGGGCAAACCCGCTCGCATTCGCCGCATTCAACGCAGCGTCCGGCGAGATGGAAAGCCCGGGACAGGTGAAATGCGGTATTCTCCGAGAAGTTGACGGCGCGGTTGACCCAGATCGGATCGAGACGATCGAGGATGCAATCCTCACAGTAACATAAGGGGCAGGCATTCCGGCAGGAGTAACAGCGGATACATTTGGAGAACTGTTCCTCCCAGTAGTCCCACCGCTCCGCTACCCCCTTCGCTTCGATCTCGGCCACGCCGCTGTCATCGGCAGGGGCCCACGGTTTCACCGGTTCCCCAACGGTAAGATCGCTGATCACCGGATTGGGGTGACGGCAGAGGCGACATTTTTCTGCCAGCACCTCTGCGCGCGGGATCACTGTTTCCTCACCTTCGCCGATCAGCAGGAAATCCTCTCCGTTCCAACCGATCTCGGCAATTTTCGCTGTTTCCGGATATTTTTCTGCAAGCAGATCCCGGTCAACCATTCCCGGGCAGGGCAGCCCCACGATGACGACCTCTTCGCGCTTGATCCCTTTTTCCACGAGCAGCTGGGCCACGGCCCGGCTGTCGCAGCCCTTGACCAGCAGGGCAACTTTGCGCTGATCGGGCTCCTGCCCCCGGGGTACCGGCAACTTTTCAACCAGAGTGAGATAAGTGGCCAGGTTGGAGATGCAGAGGGGTGAGAAAATCAACTCGTCGACTCCGGCGGCGTCTTCAACAAAATATGGTGCGACGCGATAGCCGAAGGTACCCCGGCGCCAGCCAATCAGGTATTTAACATCGTCCCGGGAGACTACTTCGGCCGCAGTTTTGCGCAATTGTTCCAGATCCATCAATTTCCCCTCCTCACCAGCCAATTTGCCGGCGCCTGAATTGATCGAACGGCCCGGCTTTGATGGCGTCTTCCACTGCTTTTTCAACAACCTCTTTCCACTTATGCCCTTCGGAGGCGGAGACCCAGCTCATATTGAAGCGACGCGGATCTACGCCGGTAAACTCGAGCAGCTCCTTGAGCAGCTTCAAGCGGCGCCGGGCATAGAAGTTTCCCTCCATGTAGTGGCAGTCTCCGGGATGACATCCCGAGATCAGCACCCCATCGGCGCCCTGCTGCAGGGCATTGACCACGTAAAGGGGATTGACCCGGCCCGAGCACATCACCCGGATGATCTTGACATTGGCCGGGTACTGGATCCGGCTGGTTCCGGCCAGGTCTGCACCGGCATAGGTACACCAGTTACACAAGAAAGCAACAATGTTCGGCTTGAATTGCTCGCTCATTTAATCCCCCCCAATGCCGCTATTTGTGGTAGTATCTGCCGGTCCCGGAAGGACCTGGGCTGGATCGAATTGGAGAGGCAGCCGGCCGAGCAGGAACCGCAGCCTTTGCAGAGCGCTTCGTTAACCCGGGCTACCTGAACCATATGGCCCATCCGGTTGATCTCAACCAGCTCAATGGCGGTGTAAGGGCAGATTGAAACGCAGAAACCGCAGCCCCGGCAGGTCGCCTCGATCACGTTGGCCACCTGGGCATCAATGGAGACCTTGCCCCGGGCCAGCGGGATCAACGCGGAAGCAGCCGCTCCCTTGGCCTGGGCCACGGTATCGGGGATATCCTTGGGCCCCTGGCAGCACCCGGCCAGGAAGATGCCGTCGCTGGCAGTATCCACCGGGCGCAGCTTCGGATGCGCCTCCATCAAAAAGCGATCCGGCGATTGGGAGAGCCGCAGCAGTTCGATGGTCTTGCGATCATCGCCGCGGGGCACCAGCCCCACCGCCAGCACAACCAGATCGAATTCATCCTCGCAGGGGGTGGCGGTCAGGGTATCTTCAACCTTGACGATCAGCTTTTTCCCCCGTTTGAAGATCTCCGAGGGGTTGCCCCGGACATAGCGGATCCCCTCACGGCGGACCCGATCGTAGAATTCCTCGAACCCTTTACCGAAGGCCCGCACGTCCATATAGTAGACCTTGACCTTGGCATCGGGAATCTTATCCTTGATCAGATGGGCCTGCTTGGCTGTGTACATGCAGCAGACCCGCGAGCAGTACTCGTTGCCGACGCTCTGATCGCGGGAACCGACACACTGGATGAAGGCGATCTCTTTGGGAACGATCTCCTCTTCTCCATTGTTCACCTTGATCTCCCCGCTCGTGGGACCGGAGGCGGAGACAAGCCTTTCCATCTCCAGGCCGGTGATCACATTGGGGAAATCGGTATAGCCGTATTCCGGTTTTTTGGCTGCGTCGAAGACGTCGAAACCGGTCGCCACGATGATCGCACCGACCTTGAAGGAGACGATCTCGTCTTTCTGCTCGAAATCGATGGCCCCCGGTTGGCAGGCATCGACACATTTCGGGCTTTTACCGCACCGGCCCCGGGTCAGGAAAAGGCACTTTTCCGGATCGATCGTATATTTCGCCGGAACCGCCTGGGGAAAGGGCAGGTAGATGGCGCCGCGCTTGCCCATCCCCTGATCGAATTCATTGGGGAAACGGCCGGCCACACGGCAGGATTCGGCGCAATCGCCGCAACCGGTGCATTTACTCACATCGACATAGCGCGCCTTTTTGCGCACCGTTACGTCAAAATTGCCGACAAAACCGCTAACCTCCTCTACCTCCGAGTAGGCCAACAGCTCTATATTGGGGTGGTTGGCCACATCGACCATCTTCGGGGTTAGAATGCAGGCGGAGCAGTCCAGGGTGGGAAAGGTCTTATCGAGCTGCGCCATCCGCCCGCCCACCGAGGGGCTCTGCTCGACCAGGTAGACTTGAAACCCGGCATCGGCAATATCGAGCGCCGCCTGGATCCCGGCAATGCCCGCTCCGATGATCAGGGCCGCCGGCTCGGCATCAACCTCTCGCGGAGTCAGCGGCTCGAGCAGGCGCACCTTGGCCACAGCAGCGGTGACCAGCTCTTTCGCCTTGGCGGTAGCCTCTTCCCGATCCTGATGGACCCAGGAGTCCTGCTCCCTGATATTGGCCATCTCCAGATAATAGGGGTTCAACCCCGCCTCCTGAAGAGCCTTGCGGAAGGTGGGCTCATGCATGCGCGGCGAGCAGGATGCCACCACCACACGATTGAGCCCATGTTCCTTGATATCATCTTTGATCAGGAGCTGCCCGGGGTCGGAACACATATACGAATAGTTGCGTGCAACTACAACGTTGGGTAAACCTTGCGCATAATCTGACACTGCTTGAACATCAACGGTTGCGGCGATATTGATCCCGCAATGACAGATATAGACGCCCAGTTTCGGTTTTTCCGTCATCTGCTTATTCATCCTCCCACAGAGATTCAGCCTTGCTGAAGGTTCTCTTCAGGCAGCAGCGCTATCCTTTTAGCTCCTTCAGTTTTTCGGTCAACTGGGGCACGACCTTGTGCAGATCATCGATGATCGCATAGTCGGCCTCCGCAAAAATCGGCGCATTGGGATCTTTGTTGATCGCGACGATTGTTTTCGCTCCCTTGATCCCGGCCACATGCTGGAAAGCGCCGGAGACACCCATGCAGAGATAGAGCTTCGGCTGGACGGTCTTGCCCGAGGTGCCGACCTGACGGTCAGCGGGCAGCCAGCCGGCATCGCAGGCCGCGCGGGAACCGCAAAGATCGGCCTTCATCACCGCAGCGAGCTCCTCAGCTATGGGCAGGTTCTTATCTTCCTTCAGCCCGCGTCCGATACCGACCAGGATCTCGGACTGGGTTATATCAACATCACCGATCTCTGCTTCGATATATTCGATAAATTTACGGTAATCAAGATCTTCTTTCAACGGCGAGTCGATCTTCTCAACCGTTCCGGCTGCGGACGGTTCCGGGGCCTCGAAGGCGGCCTCGCGAACTGCAACCAGAGCTGTCTCCGCCGGTTTGAAGGCATAGAGCGCATTGACCTTCCCGGAATAGAACTGCCGGGTAACCTTGATCACGCCGTCTTCTACCTCCAGCCCGACAATATCCGAGAGATAGGGCAGGTTCTTCTCCACCGCCAGCGCCGGAGCCAGATCGGCCCCCTGGGCGGTCTGGCCGACCATGACCAACTTCGGCTTGTAATCGTCGATCAAGGCCGAAAGCACCTTCTGATACTTGTCGGAGTTGTAATCGGCGAAAAGGGGATCATCCACCACCAGCACCTTAACACCATAACCGGCAATTTTCTCGGCCATCTGGTCGAGTCCACTGCCCACAAGCAGAACCATTGCCTCGCCGCCCAGAGCCTCCGCGGTGGAGGGGGCCAGCGCCAGCATTTCGAATGTGATATCACGCAGTACTCCCTGGCGGTGTTCCGCCAGTACCAGGACGTTACCCATCTAGACCAGACCTCCTTTAACCAGAATCGAAGCCAATTTTTCTGCCTTCTCTTCGGGAGCACCTTCAATTATTTCAGCTTTCGATTCGACCACCGGAATATAAAGTTTCTCCAGAACGACCTGGGAGGCTTCCGTATTGACCTCGTTCTCGGGGATCCCCAGATCATCGAGGTTCATCACTTTCAGCTCTTTTTTCTGAGCCTGGCGGATGCCGCGGATGGGCGCATAACGGGGCTCGTTGATCCCGGTCTGGATGGTCAGAACTGCCGGGATCTTGATCTCGACGACTTCCCTCAGCCCGCCCTCCAGCTCGCGGTGGGCCTTGAGCTTGCCATCTTCCAGCTCAACCTTCTTGACGTAGGCAGCATGGGGCACCCCCAGAAGTTCGGCCAGGGCCACCCCGGTAACTGCCTGACCGTAATCCTCGGCCATGCACCCGGTTAAAACCAGATCGAACTCCTGATCCTTGATCGCCCCGGCAAGAACCCGGGCAGTCATTATCGGATCGTACGACGCGATGCGGTCATCCTCGATCCGGATGGCCTGGTCGCAGCCCTTGGCCATGGCCATGCGGATCATCACATCCGAACTTTTCGGCCCGATCGATACCACGGTAACGTCGCCCTCGTATTTTTCCTTGATCAAGACTGACTCTTCTACCGCGTAATTATCGGCATCATTGATATCAAAAGAGAAACGGCTGCTGTCAACCGCTGTGCCCCCAGCGTCGAGTTTTACCTCCGCTTCCGAAGTATCGGGCACATACTTGATGCAGGTAAAAATTTTCATTTAATCCTCCACCTCCTGAGCGGAATTAGATTGATCCTTCAGTCCACCCAACTCTGCCAAGATCTCCGTAATTTCGGCGACCTGCATCTCCTCCTCGAACCCTTTCGCTTTGAGAGCATCGTCCAGGGTGAGGACGCAGAAGGGGCAGGCCACCGCCAGAATATCGGCCCCCAGAGCCCGGGCATCCTTTACTCTCGTCTCTGCCAGGCGCTCTACCTTGGATTCCGATTCGACCCACATCTTCCCACCGCCGCCCTCGCAGCAGAGACTGCGCTCACGGCAGCGGTCAAACTCAACCAGCTCGACACCTTCAATCGCTTCAAGCACGCGGCGCGGCTCGTCATAGACTCCGCTCTGCTTGCCCAGGTAACAGGGGTCATGGTAGACAATCTTTTTCTCCAGACCATTCTTGAAGGCAATTTTCCCCTGCTCGAGCAGCTCTGCCAGCAGTTGCGTGTAATGGATCACCGGTTTGTTCAAATCGGGGTAGTGAGTATTGAATGTGGTAAAACAGTGCGGTGAAAGGGCCACGATCCGGTCGGCCTGGTATTCATTCAGCAGTTCGGTATTATCCTCGATAAGCATCTCAAAGAGACCGTCCTCACCAAGAGTAAAGATCTCGCTGCCGCAGCAGGTCTCCTCCGTGCCCAGGAAGGCATAGTCCACCCCTGCCTCCTGAAGCAGGCGCACCATATTTTTGGCGACAACCTGAACACGCGGATCGTAAGCGATGGTGCAACAGACAAAGAACAGATTTTCGACACTTTCATCGGGCTCGGCAACCCTTACATCGAGCCCCTCCATCCAATCATTGCGGGTGGCTCTCGGCTTGTTCCAGGGATTGCCTTCCATAAACGTGCTCTCGAGGGCATCCCGCACCGTCGGCTGGGTTTTGCCGCTTTCGACAACAAGCGATCTCAGCCCGATGAGCACCTCAAGCGGTTTCAGGCCCTTCGGACAGCGGACCGCGCAGGTATGGCAGGCAGTGCAATCCCAGATCTCAGCTACCCTGGAAAGTTCCTCAAGCAGATCTTCATTGTAAGCGTCGTAGACAAAACGGCGTACATTTAAATTGGTTCGTACCGTTACCGGGCAACCGCCGGTACACCGCCCGCATTGAATACAACCCAGCAGGTCAAACTTTTCAGTGAAAGTTTGGTTTTCGGTAGTCATCTTCATACCCCGCATCAATGAAATATTTTTCCTCCAGGCCGCAGCACGGGCAGAGGAAATTAAAGCATTTAAATATCGCTATCACCAACCTCCTTTTGAACTTTAGGAAATAATTCTTTAATGTGTCAATACAAACCTACAATCTACAGTCTTTTGTTTCGACGCTGCTTATGCTAAATCCTTCCCGCAATTCTAAAATATTTTGCAGCTCCCCCCGGCAGGGCCGGTTGTTGAACTAAATAGTTCCATTCTTGATAAGAATAGAAATCTTATCGCATTTAGGTTTTATATGCATTTGTCAGCATAACCCCGAAGTTTGTTGAAAAGATCTGCCAAAGGATTGTTATTTTTAGCGATCGATCTATTAATATTACATTTGTGGGTGAAGATTGCATTATTATGAAAATTCTCCTTGTGAAAAAAAGGGATTTCTATTTTTATGTCGAATGTACCTGTCGAATACAGCAGTTACTCCTGTTTTGCGAGGTGAAACCATGGAATCGGCAAAATGCAAGGAGCAGCTTTTCCAGAGGATCGAGGTCCTGAGAAAAAAATTGCACCAACAAAAAGACTTGACCAGGCGCGATACCCTGGAAGTGAGCATGGAGCTGGACCGGCTGATTCTCGAGGCTATGAAAAATGGTAGCCCAAACAAGAATTGATTAGAACCCAAAAACTTATGTTTTTTGGTTATCAGTAACACGCCATTGCCCAGCTAGATTGATAATGTTGGCTAAGCAGGCGCAAAAAATAAGCCAGCGAAAGGATGTTAGCCCTCTTTCTCTTGTAGTAACTGTAAA
>JAAZPS010000283.1 GCA_012797095.1 Bacillota bacterium
CGCCGCGGTCGTGTCCGTCGAGACCCGGCTTGGCCACGAGCACCCTGATCTTCCGTTCCTCCATAAACACACCCCCTTATAAAGGGAACCGGCCTTTTCCGGCTCCAGGCTATTTCCCCCCGGGCAGCGGCAAATCCTGCATTTTCGGAAAAGAATGGGCCGCTATCCTCTGTTTTCAAATGAAACCGATGAGTCAAAGTCACCGTCCCCTTGACTCACGTCAGCGTCCCCTTGACTCAGTCCCCCTTGAGTCAAGGGGACGGTGACTTTGACTCAGAAAAGGGCTTTTTCCCGGTACTCGCCGAAGACCTTTTTGAGGGTGCCGATGATCTCGCCCTCGGTGGCAAGGAGCCCGGCCGCCTCCAGGATGAGCGGGATCAGGTTCTCGCTGCCGGCGGCTGCCCGGCCGAGCCGCTCGAGCACCCCGGCCACGGCGATATTGTCGCGGCGCTCCTTCAGCCGGCGCAGCCGCGCCACCTGCTGCTGCTCCACCACCGGATCGATCTTCAGAAGTTCGATATTGAGCGGCTCCGCGGAGCCGAACCGGTTCACCCCGACAACGATCCTTTCGCCCCGGTCCACCGCCCGCTGGTAGGTGTAGGCGGCATCGGCGATCTCCTGCTGGAAAAAGCCGCGCTCGATCGCCTCGAGCACCCCGCCCAGCGCCTCGATCCGCCGGAAATATTCTTCCGCCGCCGCCTCCATCTCGTTCGTCAGCGCCTCGATGAAGTAGGAGCCGCCCAGCGGGTCGATCGTGTTGGCCGCGCCGCTCTCGTAGGCGATGATCTGCTGGCTGCGCAGGGCGATCCGGACCGCCTTCTCCGTGGGCAGGGCCAGCACCTCATCCATGGAGTTCGTATGGAGCGACTGGGGCCCCCCCAGAACCGCTGCCAGCGCCTCTATAGCCGTGCGGACAATATTGTTCTCCGGCTCCTGCGCCGTGAGGCTGCACCCCGCTGTCTGCGTATGAAAGCGCATCATCCAGGAGCGGGGGTCTTTGGCCCCGTAGCGCTCCTTCATCTGGCGGGCCCAGATCCGCCGCGCTGCCCGGTACTTGCAGATCTCCTCGAAAAAATCGAGATGGGCATTGAAGAAGAACGAGAGGCGGGGTGCAAAATCATCCACCGCCAGTCCCGCGGCGATCCCGGCCTCGACGTAGGCAAAGCCGTCGGCCAGGGTGAAGGCCAGCTCCTGCACCGCCGTGGAGCCGGCTTCGCGGATATGGTAACCGCTGATGCTGACCGTGTTCCAGCGCGGCACCTCCTTCGCCGCAAAGGCAAAGATATCGGTGATCAGCCTCAGCGACGGCTTCGGCGGAAAGATCCACGACTTCTGCGCGGTATATTCCTTGAGGATATCGTTCTGGATGGTCCCGCCGAGCCGCTCCAGCCCGATCCCCTGCTTCAGTGCGGCGGCCAGGTAGAAGCACCAGAGCACCGCCGCCGGCCCGTTGATCGTCATCGAGGTGGTGATCCGATCCAGGGGAATTTCGGCAAAAAGCACCTCCATATCTTCCAGCGAATCCACGGCCACCCCGCAGCGGCCGACCTCACCGGCCGAGCGGGGATGGTCCGAATCGTACCCCATGATCGTCGGCATATCGAAAGCGACGCTCAGCCCGGTCTGGCCCTGCTCCAGCAGGTAACGGTAGCGCCGGTTGGAAGCGGCGGCATCGCCGAAACCGGAGAACTGACGCATCGTCCAGAAGCGGCCGCGGTACATATCGGCCTGCACCCCCCGGGTAAAGGGATAGCTGCCCGGAAAACCGAGGTCGCGCCGGTAGTCGAACCCGGCGAGATCTTCCGGCGTGTACAGGGCCTCGATCTCCTTCCCGGAAATGGTCTGAAAAGGCCCCGGGCGCTCCCCGGCCGCCTCTTTGATCCTTGCTTTATCCCCCCCGGCCCAATTCTTCTCTTCGGGCATCACTGCTCCTCCTTGCTCTATCCCCACAGCAGCCAGAGACTGCTAGTCGGGGAAATTGATCTGCCGGAGCAGTTCCCGGGCCGCGCTGTACGGATCGCGCCGCCGCAGAGCAATAGCTTCGATTAATTGATCCAATGAGATCTGCGTCCTGATATTCTCCCAAACCCTGCTTTTAACCAGGAACTCAACCAGCTCGCCCAGCTCGCGTGCGGCGCGCTGCCGGCGCCTCGCCTCGAAGAGGCCGTGCTGCTCCAGATAGCGGCGGTGCTCCAGCAGCGAGCGCCACAGCCCGGCAACACCCTCCCCGTTAAGCGAGATCACCGGCAGGACCGGCGGCCGCCAGCCGGGCTCTTCCTTGAGCTCGAGCATCATCTTCACCTCGGCAGCGGTGCGCTCGGCCCCCGGAAGATCGGATTTGTTGATCACGAAAAGATCGCCGATCTCCATGATCCCCGCCTTGATCGTCTGAACGCTGTCACCGCCCGCCGGGGTGAGCACCACTGCGGTGCTGTCGGCGGCCTTGACGATATCCACCTCCGACTGACCCACCCCGACCGTCTCGATGACAATGAAGTCCTTGCCGAAAGCATCCATCACCTGCACCGCACCCAGCACCGCCCGGGAAAGGCCGCCCAGGCTGCCGCGCGTCCCCATGCTGCGGATGAAGATGCCGCTGTCAAGGGCGTGATCCTGCATCCGGATCCGGTCTCCCAGGATCGCGCCGCCGGTGAAGGGGCTGGTCGGATCGACGGCGATCACCCCCACGGTAAAGCCGTCCCGGCGCATCACCTCGAGCAGCCGGTCCACCAGCGAGCTTTTCCCCGCCCCCGGCGCCCCGGTGATTCCGATGAGATAGGCCTTCCCCGTATGGGGGAACAGCTGCTGGATATACTCTTCCTTCCGCGGGTCATTGTTCTCGACCAGCGTGATCAGGCGGGCCAGTGCCCGCCGATCGCCCTGCAGCAGCTCCCGAACCAGATCCATCCTCCGCCCCCCGTTCGCCCGTCTTTAAAAACAATTTTCCCTGCATCGGCGACCGGCGCCGGCACAGGGAAAATTGGGAGCCGCCCTAGTACTCGATCCCCTTGCGGCTTTCCACACCTTCGTTGTAATGGTGCTTGATCATCAGCACCTCGCTGACCAGATCGGCCCGCCGGACCAGCTCCGGCGAGGCCGCCCGCCCGGTCAGGATCAGATCGACCGCCGCCGGTTTCTGCTCCACCAGCTCGAGCAGATCGGCCAGCGGGATAAGCCCGTAGTCGACGGCCACATTGATCTCGTCGAGCACCACCAGATCGTACTCGCCGCTGTCGATGGCCTTGCGGGCCCGGGCAAAGCCGTCGCGGGCCAGCTCCACGTCAACAGGATCGGGGTCGCCGCGCTTGACAAAGAGATCCCGCCCGGCCCGGTCGATCGTCAGCTGGGCCAGTTTCTCCGCAGCGAGGAATTCACCGTAATCGCGCCCTTTCATGAAATGGATCATATAGACGCGGTAACCGTGTCCCAGCGCCCGCAGCGCCTGCCCCACGGCTGCGGTTGTTTTTCCCTTGCCGTCCCCGGTGTAAACCATCACCAGGCCTTTTTTTGCCTCTTCTGCCATCTTGTCTGTTTTGCTCCTTTCTACCGGCGGAAAGATCGCTTCAGGCGCTTTCCCGCCCGGCCCGGTCCGGTATCCGATGCCGCTATTCCCGTACCAGGTAACGTGATATGACCATGCGCTGCGCTTCGCTGGTCCCTTCGTAGATCTCGGTGATCTTGGCATCGCGCATGAAGCGCTCGACGGGGTAATCACGGGTATAGCCGTAGCCGCCGAAGATCTGCACCGCCTTGGTGGTGATCTCCATGGCCGCCTCAGAGGCGAAGAGCTTGGCCATGGCCGAAGCCTTGCCGTAGGGCAGCCCCTCGTTCTCCAGGTAGGCCGCCTGATAGGTCAGCAGCCGGGCCGCCTCCACCTTGGTGGCCATATCGGCCAGCATGAACGAGATCGCCTGAAAATCGGCGATGGGCCGGCCAAACTGCTCCCTGGTCTTGGCATAGGCGACCGCCTCCTCGAGAGCACCCTGGGCGATCCCCAGCGCCTGGGCGGCGATCCCGTTGCGCCCACCATCGAGGGTACTCAGGGCGATCTTCAGCCCCTCGCCCTCCTTGCCGAGCAGGTTTTCCTGCGGCACCCGGCAATCTTCAAAGATAACCTCCAGGGTCGGCGACGAGCGCAGCCCCATCTTCCGCTCCTTCTTGCCAAAGGAGAGCCCGGGGGTCCCCTTCTCCACGATGAAGGCACTCATCCCCCGCGAGCCCTTCTCCTTGTCGGTCATGGCGAAGACAACATAGGTCTCGGCCTCGCCGGCATTGGTGATGAAGATCTTGTTCCCGCTGATCAGGTAGCTGTCCCCCTCGAGCTTTGCCGTCGTCTGGGCCGCAGCGGCATCGGTGCCGGCGGTGGCCTCGGTCAGGGCAAAGGCGCCCATCGTCTCGCCCAAGGCCAGCGGCTCGAGGTACTTTTTCTTCTGCTCGTCGCTGCCGTACTTGAAGATAGGCCAGCCGGCCAGCGAAATATGGGCCGAAAGCGTCGTCCCCATGGAGGCGTCGACCCGGGAAAGCTCCTCCACGGCGATGACGTAGCTGATGAAATCGCTTTCCGCCCCACCGTACTCCTCGGGCCAGGGAATTCCGGTCAGCCCCAGCTGACCCATCTTGTCAAAAAGATCCCGCGAGAACAGCTCCTTTTCATCCCGCTCCTCCGCACTGGGTTTGACCTCTTTTTCCGCAAAGTCCCGCACCATCTGCCGCGTCATCTTCTGCTCATCGGTCAGGATAAAATTCATTGTACCTACCTCCAGTTCTTTTTACAATTTGTTTTTTAACAGCTCCCTCGCAATCACAAGACGCTGGATCTGGTTGCTCCCTTCGTAGATCTGGGTCACCTTGGCATCGCAGAAATAGCGGGTCAGCGGGTTCTCCGTCCGCATCCCCTCCCGCCCCCACAGGTCCAGGCAGCGGACCGCCGCGCGCACCGCCAGATCGGTGGCAAAGGTCTTGGCCATGGAGGCCTCCTTGCTGCAGGGGGCGCCGGCCTCCTTGAGCCGGGCGGCACGGTAGACCAGCAGCCGGGCCGCCTCCAGCCCGGTAAAAAGATCGGCCAGGGCAAACAGGGCTCCCTGCCCCGGCGCTGCCCCGCTGCCCCCGGAAGATGATCTCAGCCAGGCCGCCGTCTCCTCAAGAGCGGCCCCGGCCAGCCCCAGGCCCTGGGCGGCGATGCCGATCCTTCCGCCATCCAGCAAGGACATGGCCAGAGCAAAGCCCTGCCCCTCCTCGCCAAGGCGGTTCTCTGCCGGGAGCTGCAGCTCGTTCAGGCGGAGCTCCGTGGTCACCGAGCCGTGCAGGCCCATCTTCCTCTCCGGCGGGCCCACCTCCAGGCCCGGCGTATCCTTCTCCACCAGAAAAGCGCTGATCCCCCGGCTCCCCTTTTCCGGGCCGCTCCTGGCGAAAAGGGTGTA
>JAAZPS010000284.1 GCA_012797095.1 Bacillota bacterium
AGAGGACATGCTGGCCAGTGGACCACAGAAAAGTGGCGTCGATCTTACCCTAGAAAGAGAACCGCTTTTAACTTTCTAGGGTAAGATTCTTATATGAGTGAGCCACTCTCGTTGGGTAAGATTTTTATATGAGTTGACACGTTGGCCCTGTCTAACGAACTGTTCGCACGCCTCCAGGACATTTTTCCAAATTTACTGTCAAGATGGAATATGCTATCATAAGGGGAGGGCTTCCATCTCCAAATAAATCTAGACGAGGTAAACAGATGAAAACAGATCTCGATGTGTTCGATGTTCAGCGCACCTGTGTTCATGATGGCCCTGGAATTCGTACCACTATATTCTTCCAGGGATGCAACTTACGCTGTCTGTGGTGTCAGAATCCCGAGGGTTTGCCCTTCAAGGGTAGATCCGAATATTCCCTGGACGATCTTCTCGATATCGTTTCAAGGGATCGGCAATACTACTTTTCCTCTGACGGCGGTGTTACCCTGAGCGGCGGCGAACCTCTTCTCCAGAACAGCGACAGCCTGGTCAGCTTTCTGAAGCAGTTAAAAGAAAAAGGGATCAGAATAGCTGTCGAGACAACCTTCAATGTTCCCTGGGACAATATCAGCAAAGTAGCCCCCTACATAGATCTTTTTCTCATCGATTTTAAAATTGTCGGCAATGACGAGCTTCACAAGAAGTACACCGGGCGCGGCAGCAAGTTGATCCACGAAAATATAAAGCGCTTGCCCGAGCTGAACGCCAGGGTCAGGTTCCGCATGGTCATGATCCCGGGTTACACTGACGGTGAAGAGAACATTGAAAATACGGCAGCTTTGCTGAAATCCCTCGGGTACAACTCCATAGAGCTGCTGAAATACCATAACCTGTACGAGGATAAGGCGGAGCGGCTCGGCCTTGCTTACGAGAAGCTGAATATTACCCCCGAGCAAAGCCAGGCCTCCCTGGATAAAGGGGTGGAGCTGTTCACGAAATGCGGCCTCGCGGTTGAAACCACCGCCGGGGATCAGCCCGGATCCAAGACCGAATTCACCGATCGGGTCAAAAGGATACAGCGGACCATCAGGGCAACCAAACAGGCTGTCTGCATCGAGGATTCCCTGCTGAAAACGGCGTATTACCGGAAGCATGCTTTTAAAAAACCGTACCGGAAACGCGCCTACAAGAAGCCAACCGCCGTTCACCGGGCTGAATGTCTGGCCCATGTCTTGCGGAACAAGACCATCAAGGTCTATCCCGAAGAGCTTCTCGTCGGCAACTTCACCTCCAAAAGGGTTGGCGGGAGGGTCTGGACGGAGTACCTCGGCTTCCTCGGCGTGGCCCAGGTTTTTGGGGCCAACCGCCGGACCCCCGTTCCCTTCCAGTGTTCTTCCCGGGATGCGCTGAAATACCTGACCCGGGTGACCCCTTACTGGCTCCATCACAGCCATCTGCAGGGGGTCGTGCCGAAGCTGGCGGATAAGATTGCCATAACCGCCCGGATAACGGACTTCCAACTGGGTATGAACTTCAACAATATCGGCATCGGCCACTATATTGCCAACTACGAAGTGATGATCAAATTGGGAACATCGGGTCTGATGGCAAAGATCAAAGAGATCCAGAAGGAAAAACCCGAAAACAATCAGGATTTCTACAAAGGAGCCCTGATCGCCCTGCAGGGTCTGGAGGATCTTGGTCAGAGATATGCCGTCCTTCTTTCGAGAATGAGCGAAGAGGAAAAGGACCCGGAGCGCCGTGCAGAACTGGAGGAGATGACTGCCATCGCCAGGCACGTGCCCAGATATCCCGCCCGCACTTTTCACGAAGCCGTTCAGAGCATGCTGTTCTTGCATGTGGCTCTCTGCATGGAGGCCAATGAGAATGCGATCTCCTTTGGCCGCATCGATCAGTACCTCTATCCCTATTACAAAAAAGATCTGGCAGAGGGCAGGATAACCTACGAAAAGGCCAAAGAGCTTCTTTGCCTTTTCATCCTCAAGATGGAAGAGCTGGTGCTGGTCAACAATGGAGAGAGCTTTCCCGAACTGTTCAAGCTTTTTGAAACCGTCTCCACGGACCAGGCCTACACCTTTGGCGGGGTCGATCGGGAGGGCCGGGATGCGACCAACGACCTGACCTATATGCTGGTGGATACCTGTGAACTGCACCCGCGCTCCGCTGATCCGGCGGCCCGGATTCATGAAGGCAGCCCCGATAGATATATGCAGAGGATCGCCGAGGTTTTCCTCAAGGGTATCCCCTTGCCCCAGCTGTTCAATGATAAGATCTATATCGAATCGCTGATGAATCATTATCCCACCACCCTGGAGGATGCGAGAGACTATTCCATCGTGGGCTGTGTTGAGCCGGTCGCTTCCAACGATCATTTCGGCAACACCGACTGCGCCAATATGAACCTGGCGCTGCCGTTTTTACAGGCGCTCAAAGGGCAGGAGCACGATCTGTGGAACTACGGTCCCGGTGACCGGACAGCCTATCTCTTAACCAACTTCTTCACCCATATCTTCAAGGATAAAGGGAAGATAACGGATATCGTGGAGGCCCGCTGCGAGAGGGTGCGGCAGAAGCGTGAACTTAAAAAGGGGCTGCATCGTTACAGCCCTCCTGCCGGCATGGAGGAACTCCTTGAACGCTTCCAGGCGCGGCTCGATCAACTGGCCCGGTCAGAATTCGCGGAGCAGCAGCGGATGGAAAAGGAACACCGCACCAATTTCCAGACGCCGCTGGCCTCCTCCCTCTACCCGGGCTGTCTGGAAAGCGGGAAAGATGCCACCGAAGGCGGGACCACCTTCAACAGCTGCGGCGTTCAGGCTGTCGGGGTTACCGATGTGGCCGATTCGCTGCATGCTATCGATGAAGTGGTCTTCAGGAAGGGGCAATTTACAATCGAGCAGGTCATCGAGGCCATCGACAGCAATTTCGAGGGAGAGAGCAACCAAAGAGTGAGGGCTGCCCTGCTGGCCGTGCCGAAATTCGGTGATGACTCCTCTCCCGAGGCGACCGCCTGGGTGAACCGGGTTATGGCGATGTTCAACGAGGCTCTCGACTCCGTGGAGAGCTGCCCCCGTAACGGCAGGTACTCCGCCGGCTATTATGCCCTGAATGTGGCCAATATCTACGGGAAAAGCACGCCGGCCCTTCCGTCGGGCAGGCTGGAAGGGATTCAGCTGGCCAACAGTATTCTGCCGCACTATGGAATGCAGCAAAACGATCTGTTTTCCGCCCTTAATTCCATCTCCGGGGTCAAATTTGCCGAACATGCCGAAAATGGGGTCACGGCCACGCTGAGCATAGATGCCGGGCTATTTCCCGGCGAGGAGGGGGTCAATAATCTGGCCAGCCTCTTCAAGACATTCCTGACCAACGGGGGGATGCAGCTTCAGCCCAATATTCTCGACCGCAGAGTCTTGCTTGATGCCTACAAGAACCCGGAGAAGTATCCCGACCTTCTGGTACGCATTGCCGGCTACTGCGAGTACTTTGTCAATCTTTCCGATGAGATGAAGCTGGATCTGCTGAACAGGTCTTACTACAGCAGCGGTGCCTGAAGTGAGCACGGACTCCCGGGTGCAGCATCGTTTTTCTCTTTTTTCCGCTTCTGTTTCCGGGGGAGATTTAAATTGTGCTGTCTGCCTGCTATCTCAACTTGAAGGTCCTGGGGGCCAGGTGGTAGGTCAACAGTATGGCTGCCCCCGTATAGGCCAGGGTGAAAAAGATAACGGCCAGGGTAAAGATAACCGAGGATGTCTTGAGATGGATCGAGCCGAAACTGATCACATAGATCAAGGCGTTGATCACTCCGTAGAGCGGGCTTTTTCGGGTCAGATCTGCGGTGTAGGGCTGCAGCAGATAGTAGATAAAAAGATAATGCGTGGAGAAGAACAGCGCCAAGGAGAAGATGGTCACCACCATGGGCAGCAGCTGAACGATGGCGCTGCCCATGCCGATGATTATTCCGGTCCCTGAAAGTAGAACCGCCACTGCTGCCGCCGGCAGCAGGTTCAGGCGGATCGAGAACTTCAACCGCAGCGTGAAATTTTTAAGGATCGCTTCTTTGTCTTTGTAATAGTGTTCTTTGAGCATGTAGCGATCGCAGTTGAAAAAAAGCATCCGGGAGAACTTATCTCCCGAAGAGAGCAGGTACATGAAGAAAACAAAGTAGGGGGAAAGTGATAATATATTCTCCCGGACCGGATCCTGGAATTCAGGTTTCAACAGCAACAGCGTCCAGAGCAGAAGGGCGCCAGCAGCTACGATCGCGGTCTTGATCTGCACCGGCCTGGTGATGATCCGCCTGTGTCTGGTAAAAAACAGGTGATTGAAGAGGTCGTACCCTTCCAGGTGCCCGGTGCTGCTTACCTTTTCCCGGCCCAGCTTCTCCTCGGCCAGATCCACATCGATGAAGGCCTTTTTTTTCAACAGATCCTCCATCAGCAGCAGTTTTTCGCGGTCAATCGTCTGTTGGGTGAGAGCGTGGTAGCGGTCATAACTGAAGAGCTGCCAGAGGGAAAACCCCGCTGCCATAGCGAACAGGGCAAAGGGAAGGCCGCCGCTCAGGAAGCGGCGCAGGCTCAAAATTACCCCCAGGTACGGCAAGGCATAGCAGGTGCCCAGCAGCAAGGCCAGCAAGCCCAGAAGATACCCCGTTTTTTCGTAAATATTGATCTTGATTCGATCGAATAATTTCAAGATGAGCGCCTCCCAGATCAGCGCGGCGAAAAGGATATAGCCCGAGAGCATCAGGCTCTCCCGCGGGGACAGATCGATCAGCAGACCGATCACCAGCAAGAGCAGGGCGTAGCGGATACTTTTGAGCAGCAGGGTGTAGAGCATCCGGGAAAGAAGAAAGTTTCGCCCGTCAAGTTTGAGCAGATGAACCATGGTGTAGGCGTTGCTATCCCGGGTCTGAAAGATGACATTGCTGCCCAGGGGTACCACCAGGAAGAAGATGAAAAAGAAATAGTGGTAAAACAGATCCAGATTGGTGAAACCTCGTTCGATCAAAAAAAGGGGGCCGAAGATAAGGGCCGCCAGGGTCAGCAGGGCCCCGATAAACCCGAAGAGTATCTTTCCCAGCTCCACCACCAGCGACAGGATCATTTTTGTAGTCGGGATGCGGTAAACAGTGTCGGGGATCTTTTTTCCGACCCAGGGCAACCTTTTCAGGGAGTGAAGAAAATAGTTGCAGGATATGGCCATGGATACCCGGATTGAGAGTGCCAGGGCCCTAAGCATCCTCTTCCTCCGTGAGCATCCCGGTTATACTTTCCTCGAATTCGGGCTTGCCCAGAAGGCCGGAGTCGATTCCCTTCAACTTGCCGCCGTGCAGCATCACGATTTCGTCACAGAGGTCTACCGCCAGCTGCAGGACATGGGTGGAGAAAATAATGATATGCTCTGCCTTGATCGCTTTCAGCAGCTGCTTGATCTCCAGGGCCACCACAACATCAAAAGAAGTGAGCGGTTCATCCAGAAGGATGATCGGCGGCCTGGTGATCAGCACGGTGAGCAGCTGGATCTTGTTTTTCATGCCGTGGGAATAGCCCTTGATCAACCTGTGCCGATCGTCATCTTCAAACTTGATCAGTTCAAAATACTCGTTGAGCGAAAGAGGTTCCCCGATCCGGTTGCGGTTTGCGGTGATGAAGAATCTTAAAAATTCTTCTCCCGTCAGAAATTCTGGGAGCAGCGGTTCAGTATAGACCAGGCCGACCTGCTCTTCGATCTTTTTTTCGTTCTCCTGGCCGCGCAGATCGATCGAACCGGCTTCGTAATCCAGATCGCCGCGGATACAGTTGAACAGTGTTGTTTTTCCAGCGCCGTTCCGGCCCAAAAGGCCGTAGATCTTGCCCTTCTCGAATGTAAAACTGGCCCCCTTAAGCACCTTCTTGTCACCGAAATTCTTGACCAAACCATCCACTACCAGACGCATTTCCCACCCCTGAGATGAATATTTTCCATACTTTCCGGACCGCCGTGGCACAGCGGTTAAAGGGGATCCTTGCCATCGTTACTTCTTTTCCTACCACGGTGGTTAATTTTACCTGATTGACCAAGCTTTGATGCATAAATTCACTGCTGCCAGTATACCATAGTGTATCCGAGTCTGTGAGCGCCGGATAACCGGGGACCGGTCAAGCAGAAAGGGGCTGGTAGATATATCGAAAGGGGTTAAGGGTATGAAACGAATAGTGGTAATTCTGTCAGTTATGCTGGTGTTGTGCTGCGCGTTCACCTCTGCAGCCGAGGCGCACTGTGTCTGGATCTGTAACCAGAATATGAAACTGCTGGTGCAGGAGATCTATCCCTGGGAGCTGAGCAAGAGCTGCGATATCGTTGAACCGGTTTCCCTTCCGGTAGGGGAATCGGTTGACGCTCATTACAGGGTGACGGCTACCAGGGGTAAACCGCAGACGATCCGTACTGTTGAGCTCGGTGCAAAGGTTAGCGGCGCCCGGACAGTAAAAGTATGTTACAACGGAAAGACATATGATGTCGATGTGGTCGATGGGAAGATGAAGCTGGAAGTCCCCTACGCCTGCGGGGTCAATAGGTTTTCCGTGAAAGCCGGGTGTTGGACCTTTAAGTATTGCCGGATCCTGCTGCCAACCGTGAAGAAGGAAAAGATCAATGCCACCGCAACACTGCGGGACAAATTGGATCCGGCCCCGGAAGGTCTGGCATTTGAACTATCGGAAGGGTTTAAGTCTGCAAGAGAGCTGAAGGATTGCAAAAACAATACCTATCTGTTTGAATACACGGTGACTGTACGGAATCAATCATCCTACGGCAAGACATATACCCTGAATAACGAAGCTTCCCTTGAGCTCATGGAGGGGGAGCCGCTGAAAAGAGACGCCTCTTTCGGGATAACTACACCGAAAAAACCGGAAGAGCCGAAGCCGGATGAGCCCGATACTGAAGATATAAAGCCCGAAGATCCGAAGCTGGACCCCGGACCCGACCCTGAGAAAAAAGAGCAAAAACCGGCGCCAAAACCGGAAACAAAACGACCTTTGCCCCAGACCGATGGCGGTTACGGCTTCCCGGGTCTTTTG
>JAAZPS010000285.1 GCA_012797095.1 Bacillota bacterium
ACCAGCACCCCCACTGCGGGGCCGTGAGACTCGCCAAAGAGGGCCACCCTGAGCAGTTTTCCAAATTCAGAAGCCATCCACTCTACCTCCCAACTTGAGATAATCGGCAAAAAATGAAGGATAGGATTTCTCGACCGCAGCGGCGTCCAGGATGGTCACCGGTTTGACTGCCCGGATCGCGGCTACCGCTGCAGCCATGGCGATGCGATGATCGCCGCAGCTGTCGACCACCCCGCCGGAGAGCTTTTCGCCGCGGACGAGCAGCCCCTCCGGGAGCTCGACGGCATCGCCGCCGAGGGCGTTGACCATCGCTGCGGTGGAGGCGATGCGGTCGCTCTCCTTGAGGCGCAGGCGGGCGGCGCCGTGGAAGCTGGTGGTACCTGCGGCGGAGGCGGCTGCCGCTGCCAGCACCGGCAACAGATCCGGGATCTGGCGCAGATCGATCTCCCCCCCACGCAGGGCCCCGGCGCTGACGGTAACACGGCTGCCGGATATCCCGGCAAGGGCGCCGAAACGTGCCAGAAGCGGCACGATCGCCCTGTCCCCCTGCGGCGAGGAGAGATCTAGCCCCTCGATCGAGACCTTGCCGCCGAGGGCGCCGGCGGCAAGGAAAAAGGCCGCATTCGACCAGTCGCCCTCCACCGCCATCCTTCCGGGGCTGCGATAGCGCTGCCCTCCCGGAATCTCGAAGCGGTCGCCGCAGGAGCGCACCTCGATCTTGAAGCGGCGAAGCGCCGCCAGGGTCAGCTCCACGTAGGCGGCCGACTCGAGGGGTCCGCGGAGTCTGATGGTGCTGTCGCCGGGCAGCGCAGGCAGCGCCAGCAGCAGCCCGGTGATATATTGCGAGCTGATATTGCCGGGCAAAAGGTAGTCCCCGGGCTTCAACCGGCCCGCGGCGGTAAAGGGCAGCCTTCCCCCGGAAAAGGTGAGCCCCTGTTTCTTCAGGGCCGCCGCAAGCTCGCCCAGCGGCCGCTCCGGCAGCCTACCGGAACCGCTGAAACGGCCGCCGCCGCAAAGGGCGGCCGCCACGGGGAGCATGAAGCGGAGGGTCGAGCCGCTCTCCCCGCAGTGGAGCTGCGGCGAGGGCACCGGACGGGGAGGCGGGATCACCCTGACACTGCCCCCGGAGCGGCTGATCGCTGCGCCGACGGCCCGGAGGCAGTCGATGGTTCTCTCGATATCCTGGCCCGGGTTAGCTGCCAGCTCGATCTCCGTGGGCCCGTCGGCCATTGCCGCCAGGATCAGCAGCCGGTGGGCCGCCGATTTGGAGGGGATCGCTGCGATGGTGCCCTGCAGCGGGCCCGGATCGATCGTTACCTTCATCGCCTGGCCTCCAGTCCGGCAGCGATAATATCGTGAAGCTCCGTCACCGCTACCTTTCGCAGGGTACAGTTGCCGATCTCCCGGGGGATCACCAGGGTGATCTCGCTTCCGGCACGCTTTTTATCGCTGAGCGCGGCCGCGGTGAGCGCAGCGGCGGAAAAAGGCGCGGTCACGGGAAGGCTGTTTCTGAGCAGCGCTCCCTCGATACGGGCGGCGGCACCGGGGCTGCCCCAGCCCAGTTTCACCGCAGCACGGGCGATCACCGCGGTACCTGCGGCAACAGCATGGCCGTGACTGATCCGGTAATCGCTGCACTTTTCAAGGGCATGGCCCACCGTATGTCCCAGATTGAGGATACGCCGCGGACCGGCCTCGAATTCATCCGCCTCGACGACGCGGCCCTTGAAGTCGACGCAGCCGGCAATGACCTCGGGCAAACTGCTCCGGTGAATACCCGACTCGAGCAGCTTGAAGAGGGGCTCTCCGGAGAGAACGGCCGTCTTGATCGCCTCGGCACAGCCGTCGGCCAAGAGGGCCGGTGGCAGTGTCTCCAGGGCGGCGGTATCGCAGATCACCGCCGACGGCTGCAGAAAGAGGCCGGCCAGATTCTTGCCCGCTTTCAGGTTAACCGCAGTCTTGCCGCCCACGGAGGAGTCCACCGCGGCGAGCAGGGTTGTCGGCAACTGGAGGTAACGAAGGCCGCGCAGATAGCAGCCGGCGGCAAAACCGCCCAGATCCCCGACAACCCCTCCTCCCAACGCGGCCAGGCAGTCGCTGCGGGTGAGCCTCTCACCGGCCAGAAAATCGAGAATCTCCTGGAGGGTCCCCATATTCTTTGACTGCTCACCGGCCGGGAAAGAGAAGGCGGTGACGGCGAAGCCGGCGGCGGTAAGGCTTGCGGTGACGCTCTCGAGATAGAGCTCCCTGACCACCGTATCGGTGATCACGGCGATGCGGCAGCGCTCGATGAGGCGGCCGATGAGGCGGCCGCAGCCCTGCAGCAGCCCGCGGCCGATAAGCACCTCGTAACCGCCTCCGGCGTCTATCTGCACGGTGAGCATAACGCTCAGCTCCCCCCGGCGAGAATTTTTTTCTCGCAACCATCCTTGAGCAGCCGGTGCAGCTGCGCCGCATCGCCGCTCTGCAACGCGTCCAGGTACTCATTCAGATTTTCGATGAACCTTTCCAGCTGCTCCGTCAAAAAATCGGCATTATCCATCATCAGCTCCGTCCAGATATCCGGATCCAGCCGGGCTACCCGGGTCAGATCGCGGAAGCTGCCGGCGGAAAGGCCGCGCCGGCGCAGTGCCTCCGGCGATTTGATATAGGCGCTGGAGGCGATATGGGCCAGCTGCGAGGTGTAGGCGATGACCCGGTCATGCTCCCCGGGAGTGGTCACGGTCAGTTCGGCAAAGCCGATGGCGGTGAAAAAAAGGCGCAACCTTTCCAGCAGGGGTCCGCCGGCCCCTTCGCCCGGGGTCAGGATCATCGGGGCACCGTCAAATAGATCGTCCGTGGAGGCGGCAAAGCCCCCTCGCTCCCGGCCGGCCATGGGATGCCCGCCGATATAGGTGAAGCCGTATTCGCCGGCGATGGCGCCCAGCGCGGCCTGAAGGGACCGTTTGATGCCGCAGAGATCGATCAGGATCCCCCGCGGGGAGATCAGGCCCCCGTACTGGCGGGCCCACTGGATAGTCGCCCGGGGTGCTATCGCCGTGAAGATCAGATCGCAGGCGGCGATATTCTCTTCCGTGAGCGGCTCGTCAACAGCACCGCAGCGGCGCGCAGCGGCAAGCGCCCGGCCGTCGATATCGCTCCCCCGAACAATGTACCCGGTATGCTTTTTAATGCTTCTGGCCATGGAACCGCCGATCAGCCCCAGCCCGACGATGCCGATGATCATGACCGGGCAGCCCCGCCGTTCATGAATTCATGAAGCCCCGCCAGTTTGCGGGCCAGGGCGGCGAAGGCCTCCGGCCTGAGCGACTGGGGACCGTCGCAAAGGGCCTGTTCCGGGGCATTGTGCACCTCGATCAGGAGCCCGTCGGCACCGCCGGCCACGGCGGCGGTAGCCAGGGGCGGGATCAGGAAGGCCCTGCCGGCGGCGTGGCTGGGATCGATGATGATCGGCAGATGGGTCAGGCGGCGCAGCACCGGGATGGCAGCGAGATCCAGGGTGTTGCGGGTGTAGGTCTCGAAGGTGCGGATGCCGCGCTCGCAGAGGATGACCTTCTCATTGCCCTGGCTCATGATATACTCCGCGCTCATCAGCAGCTCCTCGTAGGTCGAGGACATCCCCCGTTTGATCAGGATCGGCTTTTTCTGGGCACCCAGCTCCTTGAGCAGGTTGAAGTTCTGCATATTGCGCGCCCCAACCTGGATCAGGTCGACCTCGTCGAAGTAATCGAGCTGCGAGGCATCCATCAGCTCGGTGACGATGGGCAGCCCCGTCTCCCGTTTGGCCTGAATGAGAAATTCGATCCCCGCCGCGCCGAGCCCCTGAAAGGAGTAGGGCGAGCTCCGCGGTTTGAAGGCGCCGCCGCGCAGCATCGTTGCCCCGGCCGCCTTGACCGCTTTGGCCACGGTGATGATCTGCTCCTCGCTTTCAACGGAGCAGGGGCCTGCCATGATCGTCAAGGTACCCCCGCCGACGCTGGTGCTGCCGACGGGAACCACGGTATCCTCGGGGTGAAATTTTCGGTTGGCATTTTTGTACGGCTCCTGAACCCGCTTCACATCCTCGACAATATCGAGCGCCGCCACCAGATCAATATCGAGGCGCGAGGTATCGCCGACAAGACCGAGGATCATGTGAGACTCGCCCAGGGAGTGGTGTACCTGGATCCCTTTTTCCCGGAGCCAGCCGATCAGGTTATCGAGCTGCTCCCTGTCGGGGTGGGGCTTCAGAATAACGATCATCTTGATCAACCTCCAGTGATAAAAAAACCCCCGGCCGGTCTGGCTGGGGGCTTCATGATATTTGTCGGGGATATCAGCGGGTTGTCATGAGCTTGCAGCCAAACCTGAACAGCCTTTACCATAAAAATAGGTAAAGCTAAAAAAATAATAGGCGGCTGCAAAATTGATTCTCGTCAAGGGCAGATATCCCTTCTGTAAATTAGATGCATGATAGCACAGACTATTCCAAAAAGCAAGGGCCAATTTTAAATTAAGTGCTACAGGTTTTCGCCTTCGTTCAATTTTGTTGATCACTTCCCGCATCTTTCTCCAGGTTCAACCCGATTACTGTATTCAGCACCGCCAGGATCACGATGGCGTAGACAAAATAGCGGATCTTCCCGTAGCTCCAGTATCCCAGGATATTCATGACCAGCAATACGATGAACAAAACCGCCAGCAGGACCTGTACTGTCAGGCAGATCTTTGTTTTCCGATCCATTGTTGTTCCCGCC
>JAAZPS010000286.1 GCA_012797095.1 Bacillota bacterium
CCGGGGCGGGGGAGGTGTGCTCTTCATCCATCGGATCGCTTATCCCGACGGTATCGATGCACTCTGCCAGCGAAGGGATCGACTGGGCCCGGATCGGATCGGCCGGATCCCCCGGATCGATCAGGCTGAGATAGTACGGCGAGACTGCCCAGCGGTACGAGGCGCCGGTTCGCTCGATCTCTTCAAGCTGAATCGGGCTCAGGGGAAGATATTCGTTCAACAGCTCGGGGGTGGCGATCCGGTTTTTCAGATGCCACCGCCAGTTTTGCCAATCCTGTGCGGTGGCCTGGAAAAGCGACCGCAGCTTCTCCTGATTTTTTTGAATGCGTGGCCATTGCTGGAAACCGGTCGGGATGGCGGGCAGGGCCTCGGTATAGTCCCGGATGGACTGCTTCAGCTGCTCGGCTCGTTGTAAGGCCTTTTCCCTGCTTTCGGACAATTCCTTGCGCTCCCTTCTCCTGCAAAAGATCTTCCCAAAAAGTATACCATACGATTCAGTCAAGTCAAAATTTGCTTGATTCAGGAAATTGTTCCGCTGCTGTCAGGCCGGCCCCGGGGCATGGGGCCGGAACAGCTCTGCGATCCCTTGATCCCTCAAATTTCCTTTTCGGGAAGGGGCCAGGCCCGGGAGGCCAGCTTCTCGATGAGGGTAACAGCATGGCGAAGATCGCCGGCATCGATCATCTCCGAAGGGGCGTGGACATAGCGACAGGGGATCGAGAGAGCACCCGAGGGAACCCCCCCGCGGGACAGGTGGATCGCCCCGGCATCGGTCCCGCCAAGCTCGAGCACCTCTAGCTGGTAAGGGATCTTCTCCTGCTCGGCAGTCGCGATCATCAGATCGCGCACCCTGGGATGGCAGATGACGGAGCGGTCCTTGACCTTGATCGCCGGCCCCTTGCCCAGGGCAACCGCCATCAGCGGCGCCTCGGGGGTATCGCCGACGGAGGTAACATCAACGGCAAAACCGTAGGCGGGCTCAAGGCGATACGCCGCGGTGGTGGCGCCGCGCAGGCCGACCTCCTCCTGCACCGAGAAGAGAAAACAGACCCCCTGGGGCAGGGAGCGGGGCAGCCGGCGGGCAGCTTCAATCAGAACGGCGCAGCCGCTGCGGTCGTCCATCGCCTTGGCCAGGTAGCGCCGGCCCAGGTTGACAAAGGGCTGGTGCAGACAGGCCATATCGCCGATGCGAAGGTGCTTTCTCGCTGTCTCGCCGTCAGCGGCACCGATATCCAGGTACAGTTTGCTCCAGTCCAGCTCTTTGAGATCCTTGATCTTTTCATGATAAACAGTGCCTAGAAGGCCGTCCTTGAATCTCAGCCGCTGGCCCAACAGCAGGTGCGGCCTGACGCCGCCGACAGGAGCGATGCGTAAAAAACCGTGATCGTCGATATGGGTCACGATCACACCGATCTCATCCATATGAGCCGAGAAAAGCAGCAGGGGCGCGGGACCTTCCCGGAGGGCAAAGAGGTTGCCCAGATTATCGGTAAAGGTGCGATCAACACTCTGCTCGATCCTTTCCCTGATCAGCTCTCTTACGGCCGCCTCCTCCCCGGAGGGGCCGTCGATTTCAACCAGCTCTTTGATTAGCGCTTCCATCTTCTTTCAAGTCACCTCATCATCTGTTTTTAAGCGATCGTTTCCAGCCAGGCCCGGACCAGGGAGAGCGTATGCCCGAGATCGCTTTTTTTGAGTACGCCGCAGGGCGCATGGAGATAGCGGCAGGGCACCGCCACCACCCCGGCCTTGACCCCGGCCCTGCTGAGGGCGATGGCGCCGGCATCGGTACCCCCGGCGGTGGTGCGGCGAAGCTGAAAGGGTAACCCCGCCTTTTCGGCCGCCCCGATCAGTCCCTTCAGGATGGTGCGGTCGGCGATAAGGGTCCGGTCCATAAAGCTGATCGCCGGGCCCTGGCCCAGCACGGTGGCGCTGCGCTCTGCTTTGGTCCCGGGAGTATCCGCCGCCGCAGTCGCCTCAACGGCCAGGGCCAGCTGCGGCTGAAGCGAATAGGCCGCAACCTGCGCCCCCCTGAGACCGACCTCCTCCTGAACGGTGAAAGCAGCGTCAAAGGAGAGGCCGTTCTTTTCCCGGAGCAGCTCCAGGATAACGGCGCAGCCGGCCCGATCGTCAAAGGCCTTGCCGCGGCAATAGCCGTCGCCGAAGGGCACACACACTGTATCGAAGGAGCCGTATGCGCCGATGGAAAGATGTTTCTCCGCTTCCTCCTTGTTTTTGGCGCCCATATCGATATAGAGCTGATCCAGCTCCAGCGGTTTCTTCCGCTCTGCCGCTTTCTGCAGATGGATCGCCTTGGCCCCGATCACCCCGGGGATCCGCTCCGGTCCCAGAAGCACCCTTTTCGAGACCAGCACCCGGCTGTCGATACCGCCCACAGTTCTGAATTTGAGCTGACCGCTCTTTTCGATGGAGACAACGATCAGACCGACTTCGTCCATATGTGCGGCCAGCATCGCCCTGCGGGCCCCGGCACCCTTCCGCACCAGCAGGTTGCCCATACTATCGATCCGCCATTCCAGCGGCAGCCCCTGCAGTTGCTCCACGATCACCTCGCGAACCGCACCCTCATCACCGGAAACAGCAGGTAGGTTCGATAGCTTTTCTAGAAGCATGCCAACCCCTCCACAAACGGGCGTTCAATGCTGCGGGCAAAGGAGGCCAGCAGCCGCCCGGTATTGGCCAGATCATCCAGACTGAGCAGCTCCACGGTTGTATGCATGTAGCGCAGCGGGATCGACAGCAAGGCGCAGGGGATCCCTTCCCGCGAAACCTGGATCGCCCAGGCATCGGTCCCGGAGCTGCCCGGATCGGCTTCCCGCTGCACGGTGAAGCGATCGCGGCGGGCCGTCTCTTCCAGGCGCCGGGTCAGCGCCGGGTGATAGTTCGGTCCCACGGAGATGACCGGCCCCCCGCCTATCTCGAAGACATCGGGAGGGGTCAGACCGGGGGCCTCACCGTGAGTCACATCGACCGCCACCGCCAGATCAGGCGCCAGGCTGTAGGCTGCGATGGTGGCACCGCGCAAACCGACTTCCTCCTGCACGCTGGCCACAAAATAGAGATCGGCCTTGTGGCAGACCGCGGCCAGTTCGGCGGCACAGATCAGCATGGTGACCACGCCGGCGCGATTGTCCAGCGACTTTCCGGTCAGGCAATTTCCCGCAACCAGAGCCGTCGGGGCAACCTCGAAGGAGACCAGATCGCCGATCCGCACCTGCGCTTCGGCCTGCTCCCGACTCAAGCCCAGATCGATGAACAACTTTTCAAAGGTCAGCTCTTCCTTGCGCTCAGCAGCCGTGAGCAGGTGCGGTGCGGTGGCGCCGATGACCCCCTTGAGCAGGCTCCGGCCGTGCACCTCCACGGGCTGGCCGGGAAGGATTCGCGGATCGATCCCCCCGACAGCAGTGAAGCGCAGCGCCCCCTCCTGCTCTATCCCGGTAACCATCAATCCGATCTCGTCAAGATGAGCCACCAGGGCCAGTGAAAAAGGCTTCTCTTCTCCCCGGGGTTCACCCTCCTTGAAGGCGATCAGGTTTCCGAGACGATCCCGCCAGACCCGGGTCACATAACACTCCAGATGGCGGCGGATCACCGCCGCAGCACCCTCCTCGCTGCCGGAGATCCCCACAGCAGCGGAGAGCTCCATGATCAGCGCTTTTATCTCTGCTTCATTCATCAAGCCAGCTCCCTTATGATATTCTATCCGCCAACGACGCTGTCAAGTAATAGATCCTTGCGGCCAGCTCCGGAGAAAGGGTCCCGGCCCCGCAGGATGGAGTGATCAGGTAACGGCTGCGAAGTTCTTTTTCAGCAACGCCCTTCCCCAGCAGCGCCTCCCGCTGTGATTCCAGAAGCCGCTCCAGCGAGGATACCTCCTCGGAGAAAGCCTTCTCCGAAGAGGGGACCATCCCCCAGGCCAGGATCCCGCCGCGTTCAAAGAAAGGGTTGAGCTGATCGCTGTAGACCAGCAGCGAGGCAAAGTATTCGTAGGCATCGAAACTGATTATCTGCAGCGGCAGCCCGGCGACAAGGGACCAGTCGTTACCGGCGCAGCTGTGCATCCCGGCAATCCCTCCGGCGGAACGGATTGCCGTGAAGATCTCTTCCATCGAAGCCTCGATCTCGGACCGGCCCAGCCCCACCGCTGTGGAGCTACCGTAATTGTAGAGCGCCGGTTCGTCAACAAAAAGCACGGCCGGCAGACCGCCGGAGCGCAGCCGTCCGGTCTGCCAGCGCGCCGCCGCCGCCAGGGTCTTGACAATGATCTCCCGCAGGGAGGGGGTGTAAAAGGATGGTTTGCCCGCAGCATCGGTGACCATGAAGCCGACGGTGACCGGCCCGGCGAGCTGCCCTTTCAGGCAGAGAGTCTCCCGGGGAAACCCCCGCAAAGAACGCTCCATGAAGGCGTAGAATCCGGCGGCGCTCTCTTCGGAAAAGGCAAATTCCCGGTCGAGGGCCTCTCTATCTTCCGAGAGCAGCAGCTCGTAGTAGTCAAGACAGCGCTCCTCCCAACCGGGTTCATCGTGGCAGAAGTAGATCGTTCTGTTGGGCCGGAAAGCGATCAGCTTGCGCCTGACCAGATTGGCCAGATATTGCCGGGCCAGCCCCTCCACGGCGCCGCGCCGGGGCAGCTGGGGCCAGTGCGGGATCTCCTTGAAGGTATCAACAACCAGATCAAGAGCCGCCACCGGATCAAGGTGCGGCAAACTGCCGATTCCGGTGGCCAGACCGCACAATCTGCTCGGTGTCATTTTGGTGAAACCTCCCCCACGCGGCTGCCGGTAAGCTGTCGCCTGATAGATTCCGGTTCCCCGCAAGATGAATTGCTGAAATCCCCGCTCGAATGCGCTTCCCCTGTGCAGCGGCAGCCTCGCCGGGCGCCAAACCGCCGGTGCTAACTGGGAATATGGATGCTCCGGGCATGGATATATTCGGTACTTCCCTTCAGGATAAGCTGACGGGGACTTTTGGTATAAAAGACCAACCCTTTGTACCCGGTCAGATAATGGTACCTGGTTCCAAACAATCTCCCCACAGAGACCACCACCAGGGGTTTCTCAACCCGCTCGACAATGGTGGAGAAATCCTCCGGGGAGACTCTGACGATCGCCCCGCTGGCCTTGATTGCCTGAGCGATCGCGGCCGCGGCAGCAGCACCGTTTGTGATCTGGATCGCCCCCTTTTTTCTCAGTATCCGCCGTTCCCGTCGAGTCCGTTCTGCCCGGCCAGGGCCGCCTCAAAGCATTCCCGGGGCAGCTCCTTCAGAAAGAGGGAGGGCGCACCGGCAGAAGGGCCCCAGCTGCGGTAATCCTGCCAGTAGGTGCTCAGATAGAGATGGCGTCGTGCCCTGGTCACGGCAACGTAGAACAGGCGGCGTTCCTCGGGCATCTCCTCGTCAAGGACGCGGTGGCTGGGAAAGCTGCCCTCGTTGAGCCCGATGACAAAGACCGCCTCCCATTCCTTTCCCTTGGCACTGTGTACCGTCGAGAGCGTCAGTTGATCATCGGGCCCCCCGTCCCCCGCTCCGGTAAAAAGCGACTCCTCCAGGGCCAGCGACTCCAGAAATGCACCGAGGGAATCGTGGCGGGAAGCGTTGTCGGCCAACCGCTCGATCCCCCTTAGTCTTTCCTCATATTGATCCGGGTAATTTTTGTGCAAGATCTGCTCGTAACCCTCGCTCATGATCAGGGCGATCAGCCCGGCAACATTCTGTCCCTTTTCGCCGCTGCTGTCTGCGGCGAGCTGCCGCTGCAGCGCCTCCAGGGTGAGGCACAAAGAGCGCCAGCCCTCCTTCCCCCGGGCCGGCACAATCCGGCCGGAAAGGGCGGCGCCAAGGGGATCACCGCTCTTCTGCAGATCGCTCCAGAGGCGGTTGCAGGTCGCCTGGCCCAGGCCGGGCTGCAGCAGCGCCAGACGGCGCCAGGATTCACCATCGGCGGGATTGTGCAGCACCTTCAGGTAGGCCAGCACATCCTTGATCTGGCTCTTCTGAAGAAACTTGACCCCGCCGAAGGTGCAGTACGGGATCCCCTGGCGGAGCAGGGCAAATTCCACCTCCGTCGAGAGAAAGGCGCTGCGGTAAAGCACGGCCATCTCCTTCCAGGGAAGGCCGCTGCGCCGCAGATCGTTGAGCCGATCGAGAACAAAGGAGGCCTCCTCGCGGGCATCGCGGGCCCCGACAACGACCGGTTTCTCTGCGGAAGCCTTTTCCGAGAAAAGTTTTTTCGGCAGCTGCACCCGGTTGAAAACGATGGAGGCATTGGCCAGAGCAACGATCTCGGGGGTGCTGCGGTAGTTCTGCTCCATCCGCACCACCAGCGCCTGCGGATATTTTTCGGGAAACGAAAGAATATTGCCCACATGAGCAAAGCGGAAGGCATAGATCGATTGGGCATCGTCGCCGACGGCGCAGACGGAGGCGGCGCCGATAAACTGTTCAACGATCCGTCCCTGGACAATGTTGGTATCCTGAAATTCATCGACGAGAAGGTGGGCAAAGCGTTTCCGGTACTGCTCCCTCACCTCGGGATATCTTTCAAAAAGCTCCAGCCAGCGCAGCAGAAGATCGTCAAAATCGAAGGCATTGGCCTTTTCCTTCTCCTGCTCGTAAAGTGAGGCCAGCTCTTCGATCAGCGTAAGGTGCTCGAAGCTGAAGGGGTAGTCGTCGAGCACCACCTCGCGCAGGGAAAGCTGCGAGTTGCGCGACCGGCTGATCATCTGTCCGAGCAGCCCCCGCCTGAACAGAAGCCGGCGCTCCTCTTCCTCCAGACTGTGGGGCAGGCCGGCCGCCAGCCGCCGGAGCATGGCCCGGCTGTCATCCTCATCCATGATCGTAAAATTGCTCTTCCGCTGAACCAGGGAGGCATGCCGCCTGAGCAGCTGCGCCCCGAAACTGTGGAAGGTTCCCGCCCAGAGGCCGCCGGGCCATGACCCGAGCAGCTGCTGCAGGCGCCCTTTCATCTCTTCGGCGGCCTTGTTGGTAAAGGTCAGCAGCAAGATCTTCCCCGGCGGCACACCGCACCGGATCAGGTGGGCGGCCCGGTAGACCAGCGCGCGGGTTTTCCCCGAGCCCGGACCGGCCAGGCCCAGGATCACCGCCTCTTTGGCAGTGACGAATTCCAGCTGGGGTCTGTTCAGCTCGCGCCGCAGCTGCTCCGTCCAGCCGCTGTCCAGCTCATCTTCTTCAGCAAATGTTCGACTTTCTCCGGTTTCCAAAGTTCATCCTCCCGTGCAGATTCTTCCTGACATAAGTAAAACATACTCCCGCGCCGGACTCAAGACCCGTCCGATGAAAAGTTGGCCGCTTCCGGGGGCCGCTGCGCCGATGATCCGCCGGCTCGATCCGGGACATTTTCAAACGGACTTCGCCAAATCGCAGCGGCTGTGATAGAATAACCGGGTGAAAAACAACCCGGGGAGATGAAGAGCAGATGCAGATCGGCCTGGTGGGGCTACCCCGATCGGGGAAGACCACCTTTTTCAACCTTTTGACCGGAGCGAATGCACCGACCGGTTTTGCTGCCACCGGAGAGATCCATCACGGCAGCGCCGCGGTGCCTGACAGCCGCATCGATTTTCTGACCGGCCTGTACCGACCCCGTAAAACAGTCTATGCGCGTATCGATTTCGAGGATATCCCCGGAACATACCCGCAGGGGGGCGCCGCCCGGGCGGCCCGGCTGCTCGACGAGGCCCGCGGCGCGGATGCGCTGGTCCAGGTGATCCCCGCCTTCAGCGGAGCCGGGGAAAAGGGCCCGGGCGAGCAGCTCTCACCCTACCGTGATCTGCTCGATTTTTACAGCGAGCTGATCCTGGCCGACCTCGATGCGGTGGAGAAGCGCCTGGAGCGGCTCCGGAGCAACCCCAAAGGGAAGAATAACACTGCAGCCCGGATTGCCGTGCTGGAACGGCTCCGGGAGACGCTGGAGCAGGAGCGTCCGGCAGCCGCGCTGCCTCTGGGCGATGATGAGCGACAGCTGCTCTCGGGCCAGATCTTTCTGAGCGAGAAGCCGCTCATTGCAGCGCTCAATCTGGACGAACAGAAGCTGACCGTCCACGATTACCCCGGACGCAGCCGCGTTTTGAAGTATACCGCCGAACGGGGCATCCCGGTGATCGAGATCTGCGCCCGGATCGAGGCGGAGATCGGGGAGCTGCCGCCCGCCGATCGGGACGCTTTCCTGGCCGACCTTGGCCTGGAAGAGTCCGGGCTGGATCGTCTGGCCCGGACGGCGTACGAGCGGCTCGGCTTGATCTCGTTTTTCACCGTGGGCCCGGACGAGGTCAGGGCCTGGACGATCCGCCGTGGCGCCACGGCCCGGCAGGCCGCCGGCAAGATCCATTCGGACATCGAGCGCGGTTTTATCCGGGCCGAGATCTTTCAGTACGCCGCTCTAGCCCGGCTGGGCAGTGTCGCCAGGGTCAGGGAGGCCGGGCTTTTCCGCCTGGAGGGCAAAAACTACCCGGTTCAGGACGGCGATATCATCGATTTTCGCTTCAACGTCTAGGCAGCGGATCATTTAAAAAATACATCCATCGGCCCCACCCCGGTTGAACTGCGGGAAATATTGATATAACCTTATAAAAGAATGGATCATCGAATCACGCTGAAAACACTTTTTTCTGAGAGGTGGTCGTTTGGGCGCACTGAAAGACAAATTTAAAGAGGTGCTGGCATCTGTCTTGCCGATTACGGCAATTGTCCTTGTACTCCATTTGACGATAGCACCGCTGGATAGTCCGCTGCTCTATGCTTTTCTGCTGGGATCAGCGCTGGTGATCATCGGCTTGACCGTATTCCTTTTCGGAATTGAGCAGGGGCTGGAGCCGATTGGCCATGGTATCGGCGATACCCTGGCGCTTTCAAAAGGCTATGCCGTGATCATCACCATATGCCTGGTCCTCGGTTTTTTCATCTCCTATGCAGAACCGGATCTGCATATTCTGGCCGGCCAGGTAGATAGTGTCACTTCGGGGCAATTCGGTCATACCATCATGGTTGTTGTCGTCTCCATCGGCATCGGGGTGATGATGACCCTGGGAATGCTGCGCATATTGAGAGGGATTCGACTGAAGCATATGTTTGCGGCGGCCTATGGTTTGATCCTTATCCTTTCCTTATTCTCCACACCCGATTTTATAGCCATTGCCTTTGATGCTTCCGGAGCAACAACCGGGGCCATCACTGTCCCCTTCATGCTCGCTCTGGCAGGTGGAATCTCGATACTGAAGAAAAAGGACCGCGGCCTCGGCGAAGCCGATCATTTCGGCCTGGTCGGGATTGCTTCGTCAGGCGCCATCCTCGGCGTGCTGATTACAGGTCTTATCTTCGGACTGGATAAGCTGAACGGTTCCTTGCCGGAAGAGACCATTGCCGCTGCCAATTTGCTGGATCTCTACAGTTCCAAACTGCTGCCCCTCGCCCGGGGAGCTTTTCTCTCGCTCCTACCGATCATCATTGCCTACATTCTGTTTCAAATATTTTCGTTCAAGCATAAAAAGAAGCGGATTATCGATATAGCCAGGGGTCTGGTCCTGACCTATTTTGGGCTGGTCTTCTTTCTGGTAGGGGTTAACGGCGGCTTCATGGCCGTGGGTATAGAGATCGGGATGGGGCTTGCCGGAATGAATTCCAGTGCGCCACTCTTGCTGGTCGCCCTGCTTCTCGGTCTGACAACGGTGCTGGCAGAGCCTGCCGTCCATGTTCTGACCAATCAGGTCGAGGAAGTCACCGGAGGCTCGGTCAACCGGGCTCTGGTTCTGATCTTTCTTTCTGTAGCAGTGGGGCTTTCCATCTTTCTCTCTGCTTTACGGATCCTTCTACCCAACCTGCAGTTGTGGATGTATCTGCTGCCCGGATTTGGCCTTGCCGTGATCCTGGCTTACTTTGTTCCCGATCTATTCGTCGGGATGGCCTTTGATGCCGGCGGCGTGGCCTCCGGGCCGATGACGGCTACTTTTTCGCTGGCTTTTATTCAAGGTGCTGCTGCCCAGGTCCCTTCGGCCGACCTGGTAGCGGACGGATTTGGCATGATCGCCATTGTTGCAATGACGCCGATCATTGCCCTCGAGCTGCTCGGGGCACTTTATCACGCAAAAACACGCAAGGCTTCAAAAGCCGTGATTGGAGGAGATCAGCATGGACAACCTGAAGGAGCTGACCACAACCAGGGCCAGGATGTTAACGTTAATCCTCAGCGAGAGTAATAGCCACAGATGTATCCGTCTCGTCAAAGAAAAAGGTATCCGCGGCGGGATGGTGATGATCGGAAAAGGTACGGTCGGCAGTGCTATTTTGAACTTGCTGGGGATCAAAAGCCAGCGGAAGGAAATCGTCAATTTTCTGCTGGAAAAAGAGCAGGCCAGCGAGATTCTGGACTTTCTTGACCGGAAACTCCATCTGGGAAAGCATGGTCACGGCATTGCCTATATCACCCCGACGATCTATGCAGCAGGTCTCCCGGGCCAGGAAAGGGAGAAAACCGATATGTTCAGAAATACAGCTGAATGCACGGAAGGTGGGGCTATGTTCAAAAAACTGACGGTGATTGTTGATCGCGGTATGGCGGATGAGGTCATGGATATTGCCCGTGAAGCCGGTGTGCGGGGAGGGACGATTTTACACGGACGCGGTGCCGGAACGGAGATTGCCACAAAACTGTTCGGGGTGGAGATCGAACCGGAAAAGGAGCTGGTAATCATCCTGACACCGGATCACCTGATCGACAACGTGGTCCGTGCCCTGACCGATGGTCTCAACCTGGATAACCCGCGGAAAGGGATCCTTTTTGTCGAACCGATACTGGAGACGCGGGGACTTTTCGAGATGAGTGATCAGGAATAATGTGACCGCCCGTCCCGGTGAAAAAAGATCCCTGCCCGGGGCCCCGCTGCACACCCCGGGAATACCTTCAACAGCAGAGTATCCCGGGGGTGTGATGCCAAAAATGGGCCTCTCCGCCTGAAAATCAAGGGGATGCCCCTGCAGGCACCCCCCATCTTTCTTGCGCCCTCGCTCCGCCGCCGCAGCTACTCCAGCCTGGAGAAATCCTCCTTGCCCACACTGCAGATCGGGCAGAGCCAATCGTCGGGGAGATCCTCGAAAGAGGTTCCCGGCTCGATCCCGGCATCGCTGTCGCCAACAGCGGGATCATAGATATAACCGCAAACATCGCACTCCCACTTCTCCATCCCTTTCGAACCACCTTTCCTCAGATCTTGTTCGCTCTACTTTTTCACCGCACGGCCCAGAGCCCGGCCCCATTCGTAACAGCTTTTCAGCTCCCCGGCATCGGGCACCCAGAGCTGCTCCAGCCCCTCCCCGGCCAGGGTTAAACCGGCTGCTTCAAGCTTCGCCTCGATATTCTTGACCGCCCCCTTGCTCCAGCCGTAGGAGCCGAAAGCGGCGCCGAGGCGGTTGACCGGCTTCAACCCGCTCAGTTCGTCCAGAAAGGGCGAAAGCACAGAGAGATAGCTACGGTTCACTGTCGGAGAACCGACCACGAGCAGCCGTGCCTCGAGCAGCTCGGTAAAGATATTGTTGATATCGCGTATGGAGACCTTGATCAATTTGGTATCAACGTTCTCCGCGGCAAGACCCTCGGCAACAGCGCGGGCCATCGCCGCGGTGCTCCCCCACATGGTATCGTAAACCATGACCGCTTTGGGGAGCCATTCTCCCGCAGCCCAGCGCTGGTAGGCCTCGATGATCTGACCCGGATTCTCCCGCCAGATCACCCCGTGGCTGGGCGCGATCATGGAGATGGGAATACCCAGCTTGTTGACCTCATCGAGCTTTTTGAGAACCAGCTTGCTCAACGGATAAAGGATATTCGCATAGTAGCGGGAAGCCTCTTCCATGATCAGTTTGTTCTCGACCTCATCGTCAAAACGGAACGAACTGGCCAGATGCTGGCCGAAAGCATCGTTTGGCATCAGCAGCGCCTCTTCCCGGATATAGGTAAACATGCTGTCGGGCCAATGCAACATGGGCGCCTCGATAAAGCTGAGGGTCCGCTTACCCAGCGGCAGCTCAGTACCCGTCTCGACCACAACGTAATCCCAATCGCCGTAGTAATGCTTCAGCAGCCCTGCCTTACCCCTGGCAGTGCAGAAGATCTTCGCCTTCGGGATCAGCTTCATCAGCTCGGGCAGGGCCCCGGTATGATCTGTCTCCACATGATTGATCACGACATAGTCGATCCGCGAGGGATCGATGATCCTGCTGATCCGCTCCAGCATCTCGCCGGCAAAGGGGGCAAAGACCGTGTCCACCAGGGTGATCTTTTCATCGATGATCAGGTAACTGTTGTACGTTGTGCCGCGGTGGGTGCGGTAAACCGGTCCGTGGAAATAGCTCATATCCCAATCGATCGCCCCCACCCAGTAGATATTCTCCTTCAAAACAACAGGCTCCATTGAAAGAAAACCTCCCTCTTCTTGTTGCTGTCACCGTCCGCCGCTCAGCAGCCCTCCAGACGACGGTTAACATCGTCCCAGTTGACCAGATTCCACCAGGCTTCGATGAAAGCAGCCCGCCGATTCTGATACTGAAGGTAGTAGGCATGCTCCCAGAGATCGAGGACCAGCAGCGGCACTGCCCCCCATTGAGTCAGATTCTGATGTTTTTCCGCCGTCAGTATCTCGAGCTTGTTGAAAGCGGGGACCAGGCAGAGCAGGGCCCAGCCGGACCCCTCCACTGCTGCCGCCGCCGCGGAAAACTGCTTTTTGAACTGCTCGAAACTGCCAAAATCGCGCTCGATCAACCCGGCGACCGCGCCTGCAGCCGGACCGCCTCCCCCCGGTTTCATATTCTCCCAGAACATTGAATGAAGGATATGACCGGAGCCGTGAAAAGCCAGTTCCCGCTCCCAGTGCTTGACCAGGGCATAATCACCCTTTTCCCGGGATTCAGCCAGCTTCGCCGCAGCATTGTTCAACCCGTCCACATAGGCCTTGTGGTGGGCGCCGTGATGCAACCGGAGAGTTCTCTCTTCGTAATGGGGTTCCAAAGCAGCATAGTCATAGGGTAAAGGGGGTAGTTCATGTTTCACAAGAATCGCCTCCCAGCAGTTTTTTTGTGGTCTTCAAACCACGATGTCGGAAAGCATTGCTTTGAATACAGGATCCCGCGGGCTTTACCCTCGGGATGCAACCCGGGTGGTGCTTTCAGAGCAACAATTACAGGTAGAGCCACTATAGCACATTTCTTCATCTTTTTGAAATATTTTTTAACGGGCAGGCATGATTTTCCTCTTAAAGGATTTACCGGATCTTCCGCGAAATCATCAGGGAGATAGCGGCAGCAGCTCATCTTCTAAGGGGGGCTTGCCATGCTGGCCAGAATCTTCTCCTGCACGGTCCTCGGGATCGAGGGGATCCCCCTGGAGGTGGAAGTGGATATCCACCGGGGAATGCCCGCCTTCGAGATCATCGGCCTTCCCGATCCCTCGGTCAAGGAAGCCCGGGAAAGGGTCCGGGCCGCGGTGCGTAACAGCGGTTACAGCTTTCCTTCGGAACGGATCACCGTCAACCTGGCCCCGGCCGATCTGAGAAAGGAGGGCCCGGCCTTTGATCTGGCCATCGCCGTCGGCGTGCTCGCCGCTTCGCGCCAGATCCCCTACCGCGAACCGCTGCGCCGGGCGGTGCTGGTGGGCGAACTCTCCCTGGACGGAGCCCTGCGCCCCGTTCCCGGCACCCTGGCCATGGCCGCCTCCATCGCCGCTTCGGAAAGGCTTGGCGAATGCGTCTTCTATATCCCTGCAGCCAACGGGGCCGAAGCGGCGCTGATCACACAGCTCCCGGTAAAAGGGGTCCACACGCTCAAGGAGGCGGCCCAACACTTCGGCGGGGCCCTCTCCATTCCCACGGTGCAGCCGCAGCTGACCGAGCTGGTCCAGCAGGAGCGCACCCCCGGACCCGATCTGAGCGAGGTTAAAGGGCAGGAGACCGCCAAGAGAGCCCTGGAGGTGGCCGCCGCCGGCAACCACAATCTGCTGCTCTACGGCCCCCCTGGCAGTGGAAAAACGATGCTTGCCCGGCGCCTGCCGGGTATCCTGCCGGCGCCGACGCTGGACGAGATCCTCGAGATCACCCGCATCCACAGCATCGCCGGAAGGCTGCCGCCGGAGCGTCCCCTGGTGACGCAGCGCCCCTTCCGCAGCCCTCACCACGGTGCTTCCGCAGCGGGCGTGATCGGGGGCGGCCGGGTCCCCCGGCCCGGCGAGGTCAGCCTGGCCCACCGGGGCGTCCTCTTCTTCGACGAGCTGCCGGAATACAACCGTGATCTTCTCGAAGCCCTGCGCCAACCCCTGGAAGATAGAGTCGTTACCGTAACCCGAGTCTCGGCCACCCTGACCTACCCGGCAGACTTCATGTTCGTGGCCTCGGCCAACCCCTGTCCCTGCGGCTTTCTAAACGACCCGTTCCATCTCTGCCGCTGCAGCCCCGCAGCGGTGCAGCGCTACCGTTCCCGCCTTTCCGGACCCTTGCTCGACCGTATCGATCTGCAGGTGGAGGTACCGCGGATCAATTTCGAGCAACTCCAGGGCGCGGAAACCGGGGAGGATTCCACAACCATCCGCCGCCGTGTCGAGCAGGCCCGCCAGGTTCAGCAGAACCGCTTCGGGGATATGGCCATCCTGACCAATGCCCAGATGAGCAGCCGCCACCTGGGCAAACTGTGCCCCCTTAGCAGAGAGGCCCGCCGCCTTCTCCAGCAGGCCTACCGGAACCTGGGACTTTCCATGCGCGCCCACGATCGAATCATCAAGGTAGCCCGCACCATCGCCGATCTTGCCGCTGCTGAAACGATCGAAGCACCCCATATCGCCGAAGCAATCCAGTACCGCAGCCTCGACCGCGACTGACCAACCGGGACAGACAGGATCGTCGCCTTGTCCCATAAACAGCCCCCCTCCTCCCACAGATAGTGCGAAGCGGGATCCTTCGCTGCGCTCAGGATGACCCCGATATTGCGCCGAAATGATCCCGATCCTGTCATCCCGGAAACGCAACCCGAAAGCGCAACCCGAAGAATACACCATCCCTCCCTATCACCCCAACCTCCCTCCTCGTCATCCCAACCCCCCTCCCTGTCATCCCAACCTCCCTCCCTGTCATCCCAACCTCCCTCCCTGTCATCCCAACCTCCCTCCCTGTCATCTTGAGGGCGTAGCCCGAAGGATCTCAGACGGAACGGCGGAGAACAACAACCCATGTAGCTGAGCCGGCACCTGGAACAGTTTGATCTATTTTTCGAATCTTGCTGGCCTGGAAGGATTCAGTTAGATACAATGAAAGCGAATCACGCTAGCACAACGCCCCGCCGGGATTGATGAAAGGAGATTGGCAAACCGATGTCCATCGATCTATTACGTTTCCAGATGATCCGGGGGTTTTTCTGGAGGCCGAAAGAACTCCTGCCGGAGAAGCAGACCGTGGTGATCATCGACCCCATGCATACGCCCACCGAACGAAACCTGATCGTCAATCCGGCCTATATGCTGGCCGATTATGTGACCCGGCTGGCTCCGGTAAATATTGACCTGATTCACTACCCGCAGGCGGGCGCAGAACGGGTGCTGAAGCACGACCCCCTTTGCGTGTTGATCTCCGGACAGGTTGCTCCCTGGACCGGCTATGATCCGGAAAAGTTGGCGCCGGTGTTCGATTTCATCGATAAAAGCTCTTTGCCGGTACTCGGTATCTGCGGCGGACATCAGATTATTGCCCAGGCTTTCGGGGTGCCGGTGGCCCCGATGGGTTACCGGGAGATAGGTTATATCACTGTCAAACTGCTGCAAGACGATCCCCTTCTGCAGGGGCTGGGCAATCCCATCACCACCTTCAACTGGCACGGGGAAGAGGTCAAGGAGATGCCCCCCGATTTCGTGCTGCTCGGCTCAAGCAGGCTC
>JAAZPS010000287.1 GCA_012797095.1 Bacillota bacterium
CCCGGCTGCACCACCGCCCTGTTCTGGGAGAGATTGTTCAACAGGCTCCTGAACGCCCTGCGCCCCGGTTACCGCCTTTCCCTGCAGAAAGCCCATCAGGAGGGTAACCTGGTCGACGCTGCTCTGGCCAGACCGCTCCATGAAGAAGAACTCTCGCCTGAACTGCTCGGCCTGGGCCAGGTTTCAGGCAGGGGAGAAGCCTACCCTGGCGATCGGATCGCTTTCAGCGGACGGACCAGCGGTGCAGTCAGCGGTACAGTTATCGCCCGCGATACCTCTGTTTTTGTGACCATGGAGCCGGGCCAGGAGATCTATTTCACCGACCAACTGGTCACTTCGGCGGTTTCCCGCCCCGGCGACAGCGGTTCCCTGCTGCTGGACGATCAGATGAGGGCTGTGGGCCTGCTCTTTGCCGGTTCGGAGAAGGTCAGCATCTGCAACCGTCTGGAGAATGTCGCCAGATTGCTCGGTGTCGAGCCCGAGACGGCTGATCCTGACAGCCCCGCCGGGGAGTAGCTCTGTAACCGGCTGCAGCGGCTGGATGGACCCGGAAAGGCACTGTCCTGCCCGGGATCGGCAGATGTCGCCGGCAGTGAAGAAAGGGCTTTCAGGGGAATCAGGAAGGGAGCAGCCGCTTTTTGAAAGCGGCTGCTCCCTTGCAGGAACGGCTTTACCGGGAATGAAAGCGGATTAACTGTCAGCCAGGCGCCGGTAGAAAGCAAGACGCTCGGCGGCATCTTCCTCGGCCTTTTTGAACAGTTTTTCCGCTCTCTCCGGGAATTGATGCATCAGGGTTTTGAAACGGGTCTCACTGAGCATGAAGGAGCGCAGGTCGCCGCCGGGCTCTTTGGAATCGAGGATAAAGGGATTTTTCCCCTCCTCGACCAGGAGCGGATTGTACCGGTAGAGCGACCAGTAGCCCGCCTCGACGGCTAACTTCTCCTCTCTCTGACTGCGTCCCATATTGATCCCATGAGCGATGCAGGGAGCATAGGCGATGATCAACGAGGGGCCCGGGTAGGCCTCCGCTTCGGTAAAGGCCCTGAGCAGCTGCTGGCCGCTGGCTCCCATGGCCACCTGGGCCACGTAGACATAGCCGTAAGTCATCATCATCGCTCCAAGGTCTTTTTTCCTCGTATTCTTACCTGCTGCGGCAAACTTGGCTACTGCAGCAGTGGGGGTAGCTTTTGAGGACTGTCCGCCGGTGTTGGAGTAAACCTCGGTATCGAGAACCAGCAGGTTAACGTCGGCCCCTGTTGAGACAACATGATCCACCCCGCCAAAACCGATATCATAGGCCCAGCCGTCTCCGCCGATGATCCAGATGGAGCGCTTGGGCAGCAGATCCTTGTTTTCATCGATCGCCTTGAGCAGCGCTTTGCTCTCTCCGAAAGTATGCTCCAGCCCTGTCTCGAGAAGATCTTTGACCCGTTCGGCTGCTTTCAGCGACAGATCGCCTTCCTCTTTAACCTTCAGCCAGAGGGCCAGGGCCTCCCTCAACGCGGCGGGTAGCTCGAGGGACAGCGCCTCTTCAACCAATCCCGCCAACCGTTTTCTTAACTGTGCCACAGCCAGAAAATAGCCGTAGCCGTACTCGGCGTTATCCTCGAAAAGAGAACTGGCCCAGGCGGGCCCCCGACCCCGCCGATCGGTACAGTAAGGGGTTGTCGGAGAATTGCCGCTGTAGATCGAGGAGCAGCCGGTGGCATTGGCGATGAGCATACGGTTGCCAAAAAGTTGGGTAAGCAGCTTCAAATAGGGGGTCTGACCGCATCCGGCGCAGGCCCCGGAGTACTCGAAAAGTGGTAGGCTGAACTGGCTGCCGCGGATGGTGCTTTTCGGATGTCCTGAATCATATTCGGGCAGACTTTCTGCAAAACGGAAGAAGGCATCTTCACCTTCCATCACCTGGTCAAG
>JAAZPS010000288.1 GCA_012797095.1 Bacillota bacterium
AAAGGGGGATCTATTAGTGACTAATAGAAAGAGAAAATGGGTCATCGGTACGGCGATATTTCTTGGCCTGGCTCTGCTGATGGCGATCACCGGGTGTGCGCCCGAGGATGAGAATGTGCTGAAGATCGGCATGGTCGGGCCGTTGAGCGGCGAAGCAGCCGCTTACGGAACCAATATCCTTCGTGCAGCCGAGATCGCCGTGGAAGAAGCCAACGCCTCCGGCGAGCTGGGCGAGCTCACCCTGAAGATCATCTCGGAGGATACCGAGGGAGACTGGTCCAAAGCGGCCAACGCCTTTACCAAACTGATCGATGTGGACAAAGTCAGCGTGATCATCGGAGGGGTCCTGAGCTCCGAGAGCGAGGCCGGCAGCAGTTATGTCAAGGATGCCAAGATCCCGACGATCTCACCCTCCTCCACGGCTGTTGACCTGACCAAGAACAATCCTTACCTTTTCCGGAACTGTCTTTCCGACGAGGTCCAGGCTGTGCAGATGGCCGAGTTCGCCGTTGATGAGCTGAAGCTCGGCAAATTCGCCATTCTCTACACCACCAACGACTACGGCGAATCGCTGCGCGACGCTTTCAAGAATAAAGCCGAAGAGCTGGCCACGGTGGTAACTGTTGAGGCTTTCGCGGATAAGGATAACGATTTCAAACCTCAGCTGACCTCGATCAAGGAGAAGAATCCGGACTGCCTTTACATTGCCGGATATTACACCGAAGCAGCCAAGATTGCCAACCAGGCCAAGGAACTGGGTATGGATGTCCAGATACTCGGCGCGGACGGTCTCTGCAATGCAGTGCTGCTGGAGATCGGGGGAGCGGCGGTTGAGGGTACCTATGCCACCTCCGGCTTCTACCCCGACGATCCTTCCCCGGCAGTACAGAATTTCGTCAAAGCATACAAGGAAAAGCACGGTGAAGAACCGGATATGTTTGCCGCCCAGGGCTACGACGCGGCCCGCATTGTCATCGAAGCGATCAAGAGCAAGGGCAGCACCTCCGAGCAGATCCGTGAGGGTCTTGCCGTGACCAAGGATTTCCCGGGGATCACCGGCAAAACCAGCATCGACGAGGAAGGCGATACGATCAAGGATGTTCTGATCCTGAAAGTGGAAGGCGGCAAATTCGTACGCGCCAGATAATTTTCCGCCCTCTTATTTGAACCGGTTTGACAGCAGGAGGGCAGGTCTCCCTGCCCTCCTGAATTACTGATTGCTCACTGCGATAAGGGGTGAAACCAAACCTTGCTCACTCAACAGTTGATGAACGGCCTTATCCTGGGCAGCACCTACGCGCTTATCGCTCTGGGCTATACCATGGTCTACGGGATCATCGAGCTGATCAACTTTGCCCACGGCGAGATCTATATGTTCGGCGCCTTTGTCGGTTTGATCCTGGTAACAGTCGTCAAGATACCATTTATTCTGGCTTTTCTCCTGGCCATGGCGGCAGGTGCTCTTCTCGGTATCACCGTGGAGTACCTCGCTTACCGACCGCTGCGCCAGTCCTCCCGGCTGGCCGCACTGATCAGTGCCATTGGGGCCTCCATCTTTTTATCGAATCTGGCTTTACTGATCATGGGAGCAAAGCCGTACAATTTTCCGAGCCCCTTTGAACCGAAAGTTTACCCCGTATCGCTCCTGGGGAGATCGCTTTTTGTGATCTCCCGGGTGGAATTGATCGTCCTGACAGCGTCCCTTCTGTTGATGATCGGGCTCACCTTTTTTGTGCAGCGGACCAAGATCGGCAAGGCGATGCGGGCAACCGCCCAGGATAAAGATACTGCCAGTCTGATGGGGATCAATATCAATAGAATTATCACGATCACCTTCGCCATCGGCTCCGCATTGGGCGCCGCAGCCGGAGTGATGGTCGGAATCTATTTTCGCACGGTTACCCCGACGATGGGCCTGATGCCCGGTCTTAAAGGCTTTGTCGCCGCCGTCATCGGCGGCATCGGCAATATCCCCGGAGCCATGTTTGGCGGTATTCTCCTGGGCATTGCCGAGGTGATGGGCGCCGCCTATATCTCCTCGCAGCACCGCGATGCGGTCGCCTTTGCTTTGCTGATCATTGTCCTGCTATTCAAACCCTCGGGTCTGTTTGGCAGCCATGTTCAGGAAAAGGTGTAATCTGGAAGAGACTGAAGAAGGTGAATGAGCATTGATCGGCCCTTACTATCTGCAGCTACTCATTCTTGTTGGCATCAACACGATCATGGCGATCAGCCTGAACCTGATCATCGGCTATACCGGGCAGCTCTCCATCGGCCATGCCGCTTTCATGAGCCTGGGAGCCTACGGTTCCGCCCTGGTCACCCTGCACTTCGATTTTCCCTTTCTGCTTTCACTGCTGTGCGGTGCTCTTTTTGCCGCCTTTTTCGGGGTGATCATCGGCCTGCCCACACTGCGGTTGAAAGGTGATTATCTGGCCATCGCCACCCTGGGCTTCGGCGAGATCGTCCGGATCATCTTTCTCAACCTTGAGCTGACGGGCGGACCGGTCGGCTTGAGAGCCATTCCCAAGAAGACGACATTGCTGTGGGTGATCATTGCTGTGCTTTTTTCCGCCTTCATTCTCTACCGGATCATCCGATCAAGGGTTGGCCGGGCCTTCATCGCCATCCGCGAAGATGAGACCGCGGCGGATTCGATGGGGATCAATTCGACCTATTACAAAACCCTCTGTTTCGGGGTTGGCGCCTTTTTTGCCGGGCTCGGCGGGGGGCTTTTTGCCCATTACATGCGTTACCTGCACCCGAACAGCTTCGGCTTCATGCGCTCCATCGAACATCTCTGCATGGTTGTTCTGGGAGGGTTGGGCAATATGTGGGGAGCCTTTGTCGGCGCAACGATCCTCACCGTCACCCCTGAGCTGCTGCGCACGGTGGCTGATCTGAGACTGTTGATCTACGGAGCGGTGCTGGTCCTGATGATGCGGGTGCGGCCACAGGGGCTTTTGGGGCAGAGCCGGAACGACGACAGCCCACCGGCAATAGAGCGCCTTTACCGACAGCTCCGCGCCAGATTTTAAGGAAACCGGCACCATGTAGACTACAGGAGGAACCAAATTGCAGTCAAAAACAATCCTCAGAGCTTCTAATATATGCCATAGTTTTGGCGGACTGATGGCTCTGAAAGATATTGATTTCGAGATCAATTCCCGGGAGATCATCGGCCTGATCGGACCCAATGGAGCGGGAAAAACAACCCTGTTCAACCTTTTTACCGGTCATTACTCGCCAACCAGGGGCGAGATCTATTTCAATGAGCGCAAGATCAGCGGCTTGAAGCCTTACCAGATCACTCCACTGGGGATCGCCCGCACTTTTCAAAATATCCGCATTTTCGGACAGATGAGCGTGCTGGACAATGTTCTCACCGGGCAGCACTGTCGAACCAGGACCGGGCTCTTCGGAGCGATCATCGGAACACGAGCAGTCAAAAAAGAGGAAAGCCGGGCCCGTAAAATCGCCCTGGAGATGCTTGACTTTGTCAGCCTGGCAAATAAAAAGAATGATTATGCCGCCAACCTCTCTTACGGCGAAAGGCGGCGGCTTGAGATTGCCCGGGCCCTGGCCGCAGATCCCTCCTTGCTGCTGCTGGACGAACCCGCCGCCGGGATGAACCCGCAGGAGACCACGGCGCTGATCGAGCTGATCCGGCAGATCCGGGACGAGATGTCCAGGACAATCCTTCTGATCGAACATGATATGAAAGTGGTTATGGGCATCTCCGAACGGGTCGCCGTGTTGAATTATGGTAGAAAGATCGCCGAAGGCACCCCCCGGGAAGTACAGCGGAATGAAGAAGTGATCAAGGCATACCTGGGTGAAAGCGCCTGAAATCCTTTCCTGAAGGGAGATAAACAGTTGCTCCGAGTGGAAAATGTCTCTGCCGGCTACGGCAACATCAACGTGCTGAACCAGATCAATCTCAATGTCAACGAGGGAGAGATCGTTACCCTGATCGGCTCCAACGGCGTCGGCAAGTCCACTACCCTGAGAACCATCTCCGGCTTGCTCAGGCCAACGGAGGGCCGGATCCTCTTTTGCGAAGGAGATATCTCTCAGATGACCCCTCACCGGATCGTTGACCTTGGGATCTCGCATGTCCCCGAGGGGAGAAATGTATTCCCCCGCCTTACGGTCAAGGAGAATCTTGAAATAGGCGCCTATATCCGCCGGGACCGCCAGGAGATCCGGAAAGATTACACCATGGTTATGGAAACATTCCCCCAGCTGGCCCGGCGTAAAAGGCAGACCGCCGGCACCTTGAGCGGCGGAGAGCAGCAGATGCTCGCCATGGGCCGGGCCCTCATGTCGCGGCCGCGGCTGCTGCTGCTGGATGAACCCTCCATGGGGCTGGCCCCGCTGGTGGTCCTCGGCATTTTCGAGATCATCAAAGAGGTAAATCGCCAGGGAACCACCATCCTGCTGGTCGAACAGAACGCCCAGGTGGCCCTGCAAACAGCACACCGCGGTTATGTCATGGAGACCGGGCGGATCATCCTTGCTGACTCGGCCGGAGCACTGCTTGCCAACGACCAGGTTCGCAAAGCCTACCTTGGCGAGTGAGCCCTGTTCCCGACCACGAGGATAGCAACCCCCAACTTTACCAACCACCGGGACGAAAGCTTTGACTGTGTGTCAACGGCCAACCGCATTGTTGGAACAAGTCCGGATTGAGCACCAAATGGAACAGCCAAGGCCGGGATCCTTCGCTGAGCTCAGGATGACAGGAAAGGCTCGGGACGAAAGCTTTGACTGTGTGTCAACGGCCAACCGCATTGTTGGAAAGAGTCCGGATTGAGCCTCAAACGGAACAGGCAAGGCCGGGATCCTTCGCTGATCTCGGGATGACAAGAAAGGCAGCTCGGGATGACAGGGTGGGGCAGTCTGGAACGATAGGGAAGGACAGGGAAAAGTAGCTCAAGAGGATAGGAAAAGATTGGACCCGCTGAGGCCGGAGACCCGTTCTCCGGTCATACTTTTGTGGTTTTGGTTGACAGGGGTAAATAAGAAAAAGTATAATCAAGGCGTAACCCCGTTTAAGTCAAAAATGAAAGGGTGACCGCAGCGTGAAAGATGGAGAAATTGTTGGTGAATTTCAAGAAGCGGTGGAAGGAGTCCTGATCCGCCATCGCAGCATTCTGGATTGCCTCTCCAAATTTCATGAGTCAACCTCACGGACCAACCGGGCCATCATCAAGACAGTCACAAATTGCGG
>JAAZPS010000031.1 GCA_012797095.1 Bacillota bacterium
GCAGTGCCACACCCCTGTCATCCTGAGGGCGCAGTGCCCCACCCCTGTCATCCTGAGGGCGCAGCCCGAAGGATCTCGGACGGGATGATGGATAAACGGCAACCTGCGCTGCCGAGCTGAGCCGGCATTTCACCAGCCACCGACAAAGTAGTTGCTCCCTGTCTCCCTTTTGTTGCGGTCAAACGATAGCGAGATCCTTCGCTCCGCTCAGGATGACAGGGAGGCCCGCTTAATCTATTCTACAAAAAATAATTCGACGCAGTAATGTGCTTGGAAGTCCCAAAAATGTGCTATTGCAACGGGGATATGGCATAATGAAGTCTTGGGAATGAGGTGTTTTCATGGCTAATTATGCTGATCAACAAGATCGGGAAAAAGGATGTGCGCACAGAAGCGGCAACAAGCCCATACCGGCTGAAGCGGATACCCCCTTCAATAGTGGGGCCGCAAGCGGATTAAAGGTAAATTAAAGGATTTATGTTCATAGTAGAAGAGGATATCCTGCTTTCATCCGGAAGGAGGCCTCCCTGTGAGGGTTTTATATGTGGAAGATGAAAAGCATATGGCCCTTGCCGTGGCCCAGGTGCTGAAGAAGAGCAACTACAGCGTTGATCTGGCCCATGATGGCGAGGAGGGGCTTGATCTGGCTTTATCGGGTTTGTATGATATCATCATCCTTGATATCATGCTGCCCAAGCTGGATGGGATCGCTGTTTTGAGCCGCATGCGCCAGGAGGGCATCGAAACGCCCGTCATTCTGCTTACCGCCAAGGGCGAAACCGAAGAGAAGGTCAGGGGGCTTGACAGCGGGGCGGATGATTATCTGGCCAAACCTTTTCAGATAGAGGAGCTGCTGGCCCGCCTGCGCGCACTGGGAAGGCGCAAGGGATATCTGGCCCAGGGCAGCATGCTAGGCTATGCAGATATTGAGCTCAACTACAACACGCTTGATCTATATGGGAACGGACAGACCTTTCACCTGACCCTGAAAGAAAGCCAGCTTCTTGAACTGCTGATCACCCACCAGGGACAGGCCGTCACGAATAGCATCATTATTGAAAAACTATGGGGTTGGGATTCAGAGGCGGGAGATAGCCATGTGCAGGTTCAGGTGGCCTTTCTTCGCAAAAAACTGAGACTTCTTACATCGCGAGTAAAGATCAAAACAATATACGGGGTAGGCTATATGATCGCTCCGGGTGAAGAAGGCCGTGCAGATGTTTAAGAAACTGCGGAACAAAATGTTGTTATTCAACATGGGCACCACATTTCTCGTGATCCTGGCCGCTTTTACCGCCGTTTATTTTGCAACTTACAGCAATATCGAGAGGGAAAATAAACGCCGGCTGCAGGCGCTGTCCGAGATGCCCCTTGTCCGGGATCATCCCCTCCCCGGCGGGGGTGATGGGAGACCCGCTGTTCCTGAACGATTCGGTGCGGATTACAGGGTATCCTTTGCCCTTTTGGTAAAAGACGGAGTTATCGAGGGCATCAACAGCCACCTCGATTTTGAGGAGCAGGCCTATAAAGAGGCTTTCAAGAAAACAGGCGGGAAGATAACCGGTGAGCTCTCGCTTGGCGGAAGGAAATGGGCCTACCTTGTTTCGGAAATACTGTTCTATGGAGAAAACCGGTACGAGCGGATCGTATTCCTTGATATCACGAGCGGGGCGGCAACGCTGCGGCAGCTTCTGTTCACCCTTTGCTGTGTAGGGTTTGCCGTACTGCTGGTCCTGTTGTGGGTTAGTTACTATTTTGTGGTCCGCGCCGTTCGGCCCATCGAGGTCAGCTACAACAAGCAAAAACAATTTGTGGCCGATGCCTCACATGAATTCAAAACCCCCCTGGCCATTATCAGCGCGAATATCGATGCCATCGAAGCCAGTGCCGCAGAGTCCGTTGAAAGTCAGAAAGAATGGTTCGGATATATCCGCGCCGAACTCGGGCGGGCCACGAAACTGGTGGATAATCTGCTGTGCCTGGCCAAAGCGGAAAGCGCAAATATAGAGGCGGGGGCGCCTTTCAATCTAAGCCGTGCCAGCGAAACAGCCTGCGCTTCCATGGAAGCGGCGCTGTATGACCGCGGAATAACTCTGGAGGCAAAGATCGAAGAGAATATCATTATCGCGGCGGATGGTGAGGGAACAACCCGGATTCTCTACATTTTGCTTGATAACGCAGCCAAGTATACTCCGCAGGGAGGGCGGATTCTTTTCTCCCTGGGTTTGGAGCAGCAGTGGGCCGTAGTCCGGATATCCAATTCAGGCCAGGGTATTGCCGTTGAGGAATTCCCCAAAATATTCGATCGCTTCTACCGCCCCGATGCCTCTCGTTCCCAGGAAACAGGCGGTTTTGGCCTCGGGCTGTCCATTGCCAAAGCAGCTGTCGAACGTTCCGGCGGGAAGATCAGCATAGAGAGCGGGGAGGGGTTGACCACTTTCACGGTCCGGCTGAAATCTATCTGATCACCCGAGTGCCAATGCTGTTACGGCAGGCTTTTCGCCCATTGCGGGGCGGGGGCCTGTTTTTTTTCACCATTAAAGAAAAATTAAAGGATGCTTCTGTATAATGCTTTTCGGGCGAAGGCGATGAGAGCTGCGTGAGCAGGAGACAAGTAAACCGGACCTCCGCTCACAGCTGGGCTCGCTTTGACGCCCTATCAAAAAGGGGGCTTTTCATTGATTGAAGTCAAGCAGTTGACGAAGCGTTACGGGGGCCGTATCGGATCTTTCCTTTACCATCATTTCCCGAAGTGTAGTTGAACCTTTTCCACTACAGCAGCGCTTCCTGCGGCAGTCTTGAACGGGGAACCCGGTCTTGCTTGTGCCCGGGGATGATATTGTTTCCCTTGTGGCGGCGGCAGAGCTACTGTTAAATTGAATCGGCGGAGCCATGTTCAGGAATAACAAACTCGCAAAAGGGTGTGATTTCATGCTGGTATTCATCAACGCATGCAAAAGCATTACACGATCCAAGGGGCGGAACATCCTTATCGGCCTCATCGTGCTGACCATTGCCGTGTCGGGCAGCATTGCCCTGGCCATCCGCACCGCCGCAGAGGCGGCGAAAAAGTCGGGCACGGAAGCCCAA
>JAAZPS010000289.1 GCA_012797095.1 Bacillota bacterium
ATCTTCCGGGAGCCACCCGAGTATGGGCAGTGCGGTATGGCGGCGGATGTACTCGACCTCTGCAGTAGAGCGCAGCCGGTTCAGGAGCAGGCCGGTGCGGTGCCCGCGGATCGCCCTGGCAGCAACCTCGGCAATGGTCTCGGCAACGGCGATCCCCTTGGCCGACTGATCCGAGACCAGCAGCAGCAGATCGATCTGCTCGATCACCCGGCGATTGACCTGCTCCACCCCTGCTTCGGCATCGATGACCGTAAAATCAAACTGTCCGGCCAGGATCTGGATCGACTCACGCAAAAATGAGTTCACCTGACAGTAGCAGCCTTCCTCCTCAGGCCGCCCTACTGCCAAAAAAGCCAGATTGCTGTACTCGGAAAGTGATTCCAGCAGCTGAAAGTCGATGGCAGCGGCTACATTGAGCCTATCGGAAGAACCCTCCTTGACCGCCTCGATAATCGCCTTGCGCAGATCGTCCACTGTTTTTTTTACCGGTAGCGACAGGGCCATGGAGAGACCGCCTCCCGGGTCAGCATCCACGGCCAGCCCACGGATCCCTTCCCGTTCCAGGATCAGCCTGGAGAGAAGGGCCGATATGGTGGTCTTGCCCACGCCCCCCTTGCCGCATATACAGACAACACCTTTCACTGTAGCTGGCGCTCCTTTCGCAACCGCTCCCGGATATCCCGAAGCGTGGTCACCTCGGCACAGACCTCGTTATATTCGCAATCCTCGCAATCGAAATTCATCTCCTCGTACATCTTGAGCAGCGCTTCCACAATCCCCTGAACTTTTTCGGCGATGGTCCGGAGCTGCTCCTGCTTCCCAGCTGCCCCGGTGATGAAAAAAATCTCCACCGCATCCACTCCCTCGAGGCTGTTCAGGTTCTTGATCAGGGTATTACCGTAACGGATCAGGTTGAACCCCTGCGCCATCGCCTCCTTGCTGATCCGGCACCATATTTTTTGCCGGTCCGGCCAGATCCGCGTGGAGACACCCTCCGGTCTGGTATCGAAAATCATATCTCTTAGCTCGCGGTAGGTCTCGTATTGATCATCGAACTGCCCCTTGACCAGAACGATCTGGATAAAGGGTATCCGGGCCTCATCGACCTCACCGAGATCCGGTCCCACCAGGGAGATGCGGCCGTGCTCGAGCGCGATGCTTTGATCCCCGGTCCAGAGAATCAGGAACAGGGAGGCCGTTGAGCTGCCCAGCTCTATGCGGGTATCTTCCTGCAGGACCAGCGATTTTTTTTCCGGCCAGACCATGAAGCGGTTGTACTCGAATTCACGGAGCTTTCCGGCGGCCCCGGCGCGATAGCGGTACGATAAAATCTGCTGCAGCGGCTCCCTGAACAGCCCCATCCCTATTCCTCCTGGCCGATCAGAGCCGCTCCATAAGCAACCGTCAGCCGGGGATCTATGGGCAAGGGACAGTAGCTTCCCTGGAGCCGTTCTTTCAGAATATTGACCACGCTGGAGAAACAGGCCACTCCACCGGTCACGGTGAAGCTCTCCACCGGGCCGATACGCAGCGCCTGGGAAACGATGATCCGGGCCATGGCATCGCAGACACCAGCAATAATATCGGGGACCGGCTCACCCAGATTGACGTGCGAGATGACCTCGCTTTCGGCGAAGACGGCACACTGGGTGCTCACCGGAACCTTTTGACGTGATTCATCGGCCACCCGGTCAATCTCCTCGATCGGTACGCCGAGAGCGGTGCTGATCACCTCGATGAACCGTCCGGAGCCCGAGGCGCACTTGTCATTGCGCATATAATTCAGGATATCCCCCGCAGGATCGCTCAGGATCGTGGAGATGCTCTGCCCGCCGATATCGATGGCAAGCTCGGTATCGGGAAGCAGATGCCGGGTGGCCACGGCGACACAGGCGATATCGTCTTCACTGAAATCGGCCCGCTCGACCAGATCTTCACCCTGCCCCGAGCTGACGCAGCAGTTCACTTCATCCGGTGAAACCCCCGCCTCCCGAAGCAGCTCGTCGAGCATTCCGTCGATCTTCTGGGAGATATCGCCGACGGTCTCGCGGATGAGAGAAGCAGCAATTTGATCATCTTTCAACAGGACCGCCTTCGTGGAGATACTGCCAACATCTACTCCTAACGTGATCATTGTTTTCCCCCTCCCCCAAGGCTCCGGGCGTACAGCGCTGCGCCCAGTGCGCCGATGATCTGGGAATCTAGATTATAGGTCAGCGTACGCAGGTTCATCGCTCTTTCCAGCTCCCTGCGCACTGCCGGGTTTTTGGCCACTCCGCCGCTGATGGTGATCTCCTTTTCGAGGCCGACCCGCCGTACCAGGGCCATCACCCGGCCAGCCATGGTCCGGTTGATCCCGGCGGCGACATCGGCCAGGACAGCGCCCCTTTGCAGGTAATGATGGACTTCGGTTTCACAGAAGATACTGCAGCGG
>JAAZPS010000290.1 GCA_012797095.1 Bacillota bacterium
AGTCGAAAGGTTCCGGGGTAAAGGAGGGCCGGGCAGCCTCGAAGCTGTCGGCCACGGCGGTGCTCTCTTCGGGTTCGGTGGTGCAGACGCTGTAGAGGAGCCGGCCGCCGGGGCGAAGCAGCGCTGCCGCCGCCTCGAGCAGGGCCAGCTGGAGCCGGGGTAGCCGCTGCAGATCTGCGGGCTCGCGGCGCCATTTCAGCTCGGGCAGCCGCCGGATCACGCCCAGGCCGCTGCAGGGGGCATCGACCAGGATCCGCTGCGCCGGCGGCAGGCCGGAGCCGTCGAAACGGGTTCCGTCGGCGGCAACGGTTTTGACCGCGGTCAGCCCGAGGCGCCGTGCTCCCCGCTCAACCAGCCCGAGGCGGTGGGGATGTAGGTCGACCGCCGTGACCCGGCCGCGGTCGCCGATCAGCTCGGCCAGGTGGGTGCTCTTGCCGCCGGGAGCGCTGCACAGATCGATGATATGTTCACCCGGCTGCGGTTGCAAAAGCGGCGCCACCAGGATCGAGCTTTCGCCCTGCACGGTGAAGAGCCCCGCACGGTAGCTCGCCAGCTTTGCAATGGGGCCGGCTGCTTTCGCCAGCACCGCCCCCGGCAGGCGGGGGCTGAGCCGGGCGGCAGCGCCCTCTGCAGCGAGCCGCTCGACAAGGGCGCCGGGAGAGAGGCGCAGGCGGTTGGGACGGAGGGAGAGCGGCGCAGGCAGGTTGTTCGCCTCGCAGAGCCGGCGCGCTTCCGCCGCGCCGAAACGGCGGCTCCACCGCTCGGCGAGCCAGCGTGGGTGGCTGGTCGAGAGGATCAGGTGCTCCAGGGGCTCTTTGACCGGATCGGGCCAGGGCAGCGCATCCCTGGAGGCGGCCAGGCGGCGCAGCACCGCATTGACCAGCCCGGCGACCCCGCGGTGTCCGTAGCGGCGGGCCAGCCGCACAGACTCGTCAACAGCGGCATGCGGGGGGATCCTTTCAAGGTAGAGCAGCTGGTAGGCGCCCATCCGGAGCAGATTCCTGATCCAGGGGGTCAGCTTCGGCAGGGGACGCTGCAGGTACAGCTCCAGGGACCAGTCCAGGGTATTGAGGCGGCGGATGGTGCCGGCGGCCAGCTCCCGGGCGAGAGCCCGCTCCGGCGGGGGCAGCACTGTCAGCAGCGGGGGCAGGGCCAGATTGAGGTACGCGCGGTCCTGCTCGACGCGGTAGAGCGCCTGCAGCGCCGCCTCGCGCCCCGTCTCCGCCGGACGGCCCGGTCTAGACAAGGTTCATTCCCCCAGCCGCAGCTCCCCGGAGGCGCAGTAGCCGTGATAGTACTCGACGGCGGTGAGGCGCTGTTTTCCGGCCGGCTGCAGCTCGAGCAGCTCGAGAGAGGCCCCGTCTCCGGCGGCGGCGAAGATACGGCCGTTTTCCAGGGCGGTGAGCGTGCCGGGAGCCGCCCTGGGCGGTAGCTCCCCCTGCCCCTCTCCGGGGGATCGCGGCGGCTTTGCCCGCCAGATCTTCAGCCGCCGCCCCCGGCAGGTGGTGTACGCTCCCGGCTTCGGGTTCAGTCCCCGGATCCGGTTGTACAGGGTGAGGGCGTCGGCGGACCAATCGAGCCGCTCCTCCTCGCGGCGAAGCGGCGGGGCATAGCTGGCCCGGGCATGCTCCTGGGGAGTGCGGCGGGCCTCTCCCGCAGCGATCTGCTGGACCGCCTTCTCCAGCAGCAGCGCTCCGGCTGCAGCCAGCCTTCCGGCAAGCTCTCCGGCAGTTTCGTTGATGGAGAGCGGATGGCGCTCCTGCAGGATAATATCACCGGCATCGAGCTCCGGGGCCAGCTCGATCACCGTAACTCCGGTGAAGGCGGCCCCGTCGAGCACGGCCCGCTCGATGGGCGCAGCGCCGCGGTAGGCCGGCAGGAGCGAGGGATGGAGGTTGATCGCCCCGAGCGGCGGCAGCCCGAGCAGCGGCGCGGGAAGGATCTTTCCGTAGGCTACCAGAACGATCAGATCTGGGGCGAGCCGGGCGATCTCCTGCAAAAAGGAATCTTCACCGGGCACTGCCGGCTGGAGCACCGGGAGACGGTGCTCCAGGGCCCACCGTTTTACCGGCGAGGGCTGAAGCGTTCCTTTCCGGCCCCGGGGCCGATCCGGGGGCGTCACCACGGCGGAGAGAAGGTGTCCGCTCCGGGAAAGCTGCTCCAGGGAGGGCAGGGCGAAGTCAGGGGTCCCCAGGAAAAGAAGTTTCAAGTTCTTCATATCGGCTTCTCCCCCGGGGGCTCCTCCTCGGGATCGAACAGGCGCACCGCCCGATCGATAAAGAGGGTCCCCTCGAGATGGTCGATCTCGTGCTGCAGGATCCGCGCGAGAAAGCCCTCCGCCTCGATGCGGAGCGGTTTTCCGGCAGGATCGAGCGCCTCCACAACCACGCTGGCGGCGCGGGGGACCTCTCCGTAGAGGCCCGGGAGGCTGAGGCAGCCTTCGGGGCCCGCCTCCGTTCCCTCCATCTCCACCAGGCGCGGATTGATCAGTTTCATCAGGCGCTCCTCCCCGGGATCGAGCACGATCAGACGCCGATTGATCCCGATCTGGGGGGCGGCCAGGCCGACGCCTTTGTACTCGTACATCGTTTCAGCCATATCCTCCAGCAGTTTGAGCACCGCTTGGTTGATCTTTTTGACCGCACTGCTCTTGCTGCGCAGTGCGGGATGGCTGCCCGTTAAAATTTTTCGGATGGCCACAGGAACACCTCCCCGGCCATTATAGCACCATCTGGGGGTTGAAATCCACCGTCAGCCGCACCGGGGCGGCATATTTCTCCTGGCGAAAGGAATGCATCACCCGGCGCAGCCGCGGCGCA
>JAAZPS010000291.1 GCA_012797095.1 Bacillota bacterium
GTTGAACAGGATTCTCGTGCCGGGGGGGTTTGTTGCCTTTGAGGTGGGTGAGGTTCGCGGCGGCAGTGTCTTTCTGGAAACCCTGGCCGTTCCGGCGGCGATCGCTGCCGGGCTGATTCCCGAAGCGGTTATTGTCAACAGTCAGACCTTCACGAAGACATCGAATTGCTGGGGGATCGATAATCTAAAAAAAGGGACCAACACAAACCGGATTGTTCTGCTTCGAAAACCCGGGTAGGTTGTCCCCTGCCGAGCAGCAGTATCTTCTGGAGCTGTCCCTCCGTCTTTCACCTCACCGCTGTAGTTGGTGAAAGCAACCCTGCCAAGGCTTCCAAGCCATATCCGCTTGTTCTAACGATTGATCCAATTCGATGAAGGAATAGATCGGTCCAATGTCAAATATTTCAGCAATGTCCATGGAATCACTGCTGTGCCGATTGCATGAATGTTTGCTGCGGTAACAAGTATACCTGAAGCGGTGGGATTCGAGAGTGAAGTACCGAAGGCTGTTTCGCATCAACCAGCCGCTCGAGGTTTTTAACCCCGAGCAGAAGATCTATTACAAGAGCATCATCCAGGAGCTGGCCGATGACCATATCGTTATCGGCATACCTTTGCGCCTGCGTCGGGCGCTCAACCTGGCCGAAGGGACTGCCTGGGATTTTCGTTTCACCCTGGAAGATTCCCTCTGCTATTTTCGGAGCAAATGTCTGGGGGTAAAGAAAGAAGGGACGCTGCAGCTCTTCCGGATCGCCCGGCCCAGGGAGCTAAAAAGAGTGCAGCGCCGTCAACACTACCGTTTTCCCTGCTCTCTGGATGCCTTTTACTGGGTTTTAAGCGAGCCGGCGGGAGCCCCACTGGAGCAGGCGGCGGAGCTGATGGGCCGGCCCGAAAAGGCCGTCATCGTCGATATCAGCGGCGGTGGACTGCAGCTTGTTACGAGCCGGGCGTTTACTGTTGGTTCAATCCTTCTGCTGGCGCTTCACTTGCAAAGTAAAAAAAGCAAAAGGATCGTCTATGTCCAGGGTCGGGTGATCCGGCTGTGGCCTCACCGCCGGGTGCAGACCCACTTCCGCCATGCCCTCGAATATGCGGATATCCCCGAGCCCATCAGGGAAACGATCATCAAGTTCATCTTTGTCCAGATGCGGGAACGTTCAAACTGATCCACCTGCCACGGGACGGAGGTTTCGGCCGGTGGACGGCCAGCTGGATGATGAACTGATCAGGCAAAACCGGGTTCAAACAATCGAACACCGTTTAAGCCAAAAGTGATTGTTGAGGTTTACCCCCCCCGAAATGATCGAAGTTGAAAAGCGGAATTCCGGGTAAAAGGATCGGCCCCGGACTACGCCGGCCCGAACGAGCACCCTCTCTTTGCTCTCTTTACGCATGGCCCCCGAAATGAGATCTTCTGCGGAGGATTTTCCCGCATCGCCATTATCCTTCAGTTTTATTTGTCACCTCAGGGGTTGAATCGATCACCGTTGGTTCGCAGTGATTTGAGGGCGGGACCCTCGATAATCTCTCCCTCGCAGGTGAAGCGGGAGCCGTGACAGGGGCAGTCCCAGGAAAGTTCCGCCTCATTCCAGACCGGCTCGCAGCCCATATGTGTACAGACCAGCTCAATCCGGTGAATGGTACCGTTGTCATCCTTGTACAATCCGACATTGCTTCCTTCTCCGGCTGCCACCAGCGCCTTCCCGGGTGTCGGTTCCGCCTTTTGTGAAAGAGCCTTCATCTTGGTGGCGGGAGTCTGCCCGAGGGGAGCCGCTTTTGTCGCAACAGCTTTCCCGACCAGCGGATCCGCCTTGAAGCGAGCCGGATCGTAGACTGCCTCCCAGGGGCTTTCCCCGTGCACGATCAGATCTTTTAACAGCAGGGCAGCGGCAGTGCCGTTGGTGATCCCCCATTTGCGAAAACCGGTGGCCACATAGACGTTGGTGCTTGTGGGGCTGAGGCGGCCCACGTAAGGGAGCTCGTCGAGGGAGGTATAGTCCTGGGCGGACCAGCGGAAGGGTGCCCCGGTAACGCTAAAGGTCTGCTCTGCAAAGCTGGCCAGGTTTCGATAGTGCTCTTCCATGGGCGGCCCCTGACCCGTGCGGTGGCGCCCACCCACGACGATGATCAGTTCACCGCCGTTGTACGGTGTGCTGCGCAGGGATTGGCCCCCCGGTTCCGCCGCGATATAGATCCCGCCGGGGAATTTATCTTTCGCCGTGACGGCAAGGGCATAAGCTCTTTCGGGGTAGATCCGGGCAAAATAGTAACCGTCACCGTCGTAAGCGGGGAAATGAGAGGCGAGGACAACGTTCTCTGCTGTCACCCTGTACCCCCCGTCGGTAGTGATCGTGAAGGGGCGGCCTTCCTGGAAATCAACAGCCCTCGTCTTTTCGAAGATATGGCTGCCCCCGCCGGGAATATCTTTAGCCAGCGCCACCAGGTATTTGCGGGGGTGAAACTGGCCCTGGTTATCAAAACGCTCCGCCGCTTTGATCTCGAAGGGGAGGGCGCTTTGCTCCTGGTAGTGGGCCTTGATCCCCAGACTGGCGGCGGCGCTGGCCTCTTCCTCGATCATTGTGATATATCGATCTTCCCGGGTATAGACGTAAGCGGACTGAGGGGAAAAATCGCAGTCGATCTGGTTGCTGTTGACCAGGTTTTTGATAAAAGTCACAGCTTGCTCGTTGGCTTCAGCATATTGCCGGGCTTTTTCCAGGCCGAAATCTTTGATCAACTTGCTGTAGATGAGGCTGTGCTGCGAGGTGATCTTGGCCGTGGTGCGTCCGGTGGTCCCCTGACCGATCCGGTCTGCTTCAAGGA
>JAAZPS010000292.1 GCA_012797095.1 Bacillota bacterium
AACTCAGATTTCACGTCCACTCTGACAATATGCAGAGAGGGGGCGCTGGCCCGCAACCTGACCCCGAAGCGACCACCCTGACGGATAATTTCCGGTTCCTCCAGGGTCATCTCCTCAAGAGCCGGGGGCACGATGCCGTAACCGTTCTCTGAAACCTGATAAAGCGCTTCGGCCAGTTTGTCATATTCCCGCTTGGCCACGGAATAGTCGATGACGATTCGCATGATATCGGCATCTCCGGCAACCTCTTCACCGCAATATTCCGCCAGGACCCGCTCGAACATGCCCGGGGGTGTCTCCAGCTGGATCTCGGCTGCGCCGCTTCCCAGGTCAACCTGCTGCAGGGAAGCGCTCTCCACGAACTCATTCTCCTGCAAATTTTCCAGCATCCCGTTGATCTCCCGAACGCGGTTGACCGCGGCCAGGTTCTCGTTGATGCTGTGGTCGAGGCTCTCTTTCAGCCAGTGCGCCGGTTCGAGCACCTCCACCCAGGGGGGTACCCTGATCGCCACATCAAGGACGGGAAATTCATAGAGAACTTCCTCCAGGATCAGATCCAGATCGGGCTGCCTGAGCTCGAGACAGTTCAGCGCGACCACGGGCACATCGTATTTCAGGGAGAGCTCTTCCTGAAGATCGACGGCGGCAGCGCTGTGCGGCTCCACTGCATTGAGCAAAATGACAAAGGGTTTGCCCAGCTCCTTGAGCTCCTCGATCACTCTCTCTTCCGCCTCCAGATAGCTTTCCCGCGGTATCTCGGCGATGGAGCCGTCCGTGGTCACCACGATGCCGATGGTTGAGTGATCGGTGATCACCTTGCGGGTACCCAGCTCGGCAGCTTCTTCAAAGGGGATATCATAGTCAAACCACGGGGTCGAAACCATGCGCGGTCCCTCTTCGTCCTCGTATCCGGTTGCTCCGGGGACAGTATATCCGACACAGTCGACCAGGCGAACCCGCATCTTGATCTGGTCGTTCACAGTGATCTCGACTGCTTCGTCGGGGACAAATTTGGGCTCGGTGGTCATGATTGTTTTCCCCCCGCTGCCTTGGGGCAGCTCATCGCGGGTCCGCTCCAGTTCGAGGGGATCGTCGATCTTCGGCAGGACAAATAGCTCCATGAATCTGCGGATGAAGGTCGATTTTCCGGTCCGGACCGGTCCGACGATGCCCAGATAGATATCACCCCCGGTGCGCTCTGCCAGATCGCTAAAAAGGTCAAATTCCACTGTTCATCCCTCCTTTACCCTGTCAAATTGATTGCTTCTCCTCGGCCGGAGAAGAATACGGCAATCTAACAATATGTATATGTTTCACCGGAGGCAATATTACCAGGGAGTTAAAAAAACGGTGATATGGGTTAAAGGGGGAGCCGGACAACGATCACCGGCGGGCGGCCCGGGAGCCGCCCGCGGATATCTGAATTCTGGCGAGGGTTATTTTTCAAAGGCGATCTCTTCGCTTTCGGCTTTCTTTTCGCGCTGCATCAACCGTTCGACCGCTTTCCGGGGCAGCTTCCCCTCGAAGAGGACCTGGTAGAGCTCGCTGGTGATGGGCATCTCCACCCCGGCCCGACGGGAGAGCTCCATGGCGGCCCTGGTCGTGTTGACCCCTTCGGCAACCGTATGCATGCCCGCAGCGATCTCCCCGAAGCGCAGCCCCCGGCCCAGCTTGAATCCGACCTCGCGGTTGCGGCTGTGGCGGCTGCTGCAGGTGGCGTAAAGATCGCCCAGACCGGAAAGACCGGCAAAGGTGCGGGCGCGGGCGCCGACAGCTATCCCGAGGCGGGTCATCTCGACAAGGCCGCGAGTGACCAGCGCAGCCCTGGTATTGTCTCCGAGCTCCAGCCCCTCGGCAATCCCCGCCCCCAGGGCGATCACGTTTTTCAGGGCGCCGCCCAGCTCCACACCGGTAAGATCGGGATTGGTATAGACCCTGAAATAGGGGGTCATCAGCGCTTCCTGAACCCGGTGGGCCGTCTCCCCATCTGCCGAGGCGGCAACGGTTGCCGCGGGCAATTTCCGGGAGACCTCCTCCGCATGATTCGGCCCCGAGATCACGGCGATACGGCGGTGCGCTTCCGGGGGCAGCTCCTCCCGCAAAACCTGGGATAGGCGCAGCAGCCGCCCGCCCTCCAGCCCTTTGGCCGCGTTGACCGCCAGGGCCCGGGAAGGAAAATGCGGCGCTGCCGCAGCGGCCACAGTGCGCAGCCCATGCGAGGGAACGGCGAAGATCACCACTGCCTTATCCTGCAGCGCTTCGGCCAGATCAAGGGTCGGCCGGATCGAAGGCTCCAGCCTGACTCCGGGCAGATATTTTTCGTTGCTTCGCTTGAGGGTGATGGCCCGGTAAAGCTCGGCGCTGCGCATCCACAGGCTGACCGGGCAGCCTTTGTCCGCCAGCAGCACCGCCAGGGCGGTCCCCCAACCTCCTGCTCCGATCACCGCAGCCTTCATCTTCTTCATTCCCTGCCCCCCGGGCTGATCTTCTGTCCGAAGCGGGCCTCGGTCCCGCTGAGCAGCCGGCTGATATTTTCGCGGTGCCTGAAGATTATTAGCAGAGCCATGAGCGCCCCGAAAAACAGGTGCAGGGAATCATAGCCGAAAAACAGCAGAAAAAAGGGCAGTGAAAAAGCGCCGACTAGGGAGCCGAGAGAGACGTAGCGGGTCAGGGCGATCACCACCACTGCCAGCAAGACCACGGCCAGACAGACCTTTCCGGAGATCGGGATCAGCAGGCCGATACCGGTGGCCGCACCCTTGCCCCCCTTGAATCTCAAGAAAAGGGGATAACAGTGGCCCAGAAGAACCGCCAGGGCGGCGGCGAGGACCACGGCGCTACTGCAGCCGAGATGCCGGGCCAGAAGAACAGCGGCGCTCCCCTTGGCCAGATCGAGCAGCAGCACCGGCAGTGCCGCGCTCCAGCCCAGCAGGCGGAGCACGTTGGTCGCCCCGATATTGCCGCTGCCGTGGCTGCGGATATCGAGCCGCCCGACGAGGCGGGCAAAGAGATAACCGAAGGGAATCGAGCCGAGCAGGTAGGCTGCGGCGATTGCCAGAAAAGCCATGGTTTAACCCTCCCTTTCCCGGCGCGGCTTGAACTCGATGCGCAACGGTGTACCGCCGAAATCAAAGGCTTCACGGAGCCTGTTCTCCAGGTAGCGCCGGTATGAAAAATGAACCAATCGCGGATTATTCGCAAAAAAGATAAAGGTTGGCGGCCTCACCGAAACCTGTGCTGCATAGTAGATCTTCAGCTGTTTCCCCTTCACCGCTGCCGGCGGATTCACGGCCAGGGCATCGGCAACCAGCTCGTTCAGCAGCGAGGTGGAGATCCGTTTGTACAGCTCACGGTGCACCCTGGCAATGAGGGGAAAAAGCTGCTCAACGCGGCTACCGGTTAACGCGGAGATGAAGGTAACGGGAGCATAGGAGACAAAAGCAAAGGCGCGTTCAATATTCTTGAGCCATTCGCGGCGGATCTCCCGGCGCTCCTCGATCAGATCCCACTTGTTCACAACAATGATCAAGCCCCGGCCGGTCTGCTCGATGTAACCGGCCAAACGCTGATCCTGCTCGGCGATCCCGGCGGTGGCATCGAGGATCAACAGGGCCACATCGGCGCGCTCAACCGCTTTTAGCGCCCGCAGAACACTGTAATACTCGACCGATTCCTTGACCTTGCTCTTCCGCCGGACCCCGGCTGTATCGATGAGCAGATAATCGCTGCCGCCAAAGCAAAACGGGGTGTCAACAGCATCGCGGGTCGTCCCCGGTGCAGGGCTGACGATCACCCTTTCCCGTCCGAGGATCGTATTGATCAGCTGCGATTTGCCGACATTGGGGCGGCCGATCACCGCCACTCGCAGAATCTCTTCACCCGCCGGGTTGCCTTTCTCTTCCGGAAGGAGCTCGCAGATCCGGTCGAGCAGATCGCCGGTGCCACGTCCGTGGGCCGCGGATACCGGAAACGGCTCACCCATTCCCAGACTGTAGAAAGAGGTGACCTCGTCCGCGGCGCCGGGATGATCGATCTTGTTCACCGTGAGAAGAACGGGCTTGCCGCTGCGCCGCAGCAGGGCGGCGATCTCCTGATCCAGGGGATGCGGGCCCTCCCGCCCGTCGAGCACGAAAAGGATTATCCGGGCCTCCGCGATGGCCAGTTCAACCTGGCGGCGCACCTGCCTGATCAGCGGGTCGCTCTCCTCAAAGCTCAGTCCGCCCGTATCGATGACGATGAAATTCTTGCCCCGCCACTCCGCCGGGCCGTACAGGCGGTCGCGGGTCACCCCGGGGACCTTCTCCTCGATCGCGGTCCGCGAGGCGGTCAGACGGTTGAACAGGGTTGATTTGCCCACATTGGGCCGCCCGACAATGGCGACAATATTGTCCCCCAAGAGGGCACCCCCTTTACGGTAAAGTATACCTTATTATCCCGATCTTCCTTGCCGCTGTCAAACCGGTTCGGGGCAGCAGCGCCTTTGCCGGTTTCTTTTGCGGCCCCGTCAGAATGATAGCAAAAGGCCGGATCTGCAGAAAAACATGCTTCGGGGCAGAGCCTTGCAGACTCACAGCAGGTAGGAAGCAGGATCTTTTTCGAACTGCTCCGCCAGACGGAGCAGCCGGGGATAGTTCTGCAGGATAGCCCGGCCCACCAGTGGCCGGCCTGGAGCAATCAGATGGAGCCGCCGCGAGAGAAATCCGCCGAGGCGCACCGGCCAGGTGACCGCGGAGGTGCAATCGATCAAGGCCAGGGCGGGCTTTTCAGGGCCGTAAAACCTGAGCAGGGCGGAGAGCAACTCCCTGACGGAGGCACCCCAGCGGCTGCTTCCCAGAACAAAGACGCGGTTGTGCCGGCGATCGCGGCCGAGATAGTGCAGTATGCCGAGCTCGCCGTTCTCGACACGGTCAAAATAGGGCAGGGCCAGCAGCTCTTCCAGCCGGGGTCTCCGGGAACGGGGCAGCTTTCCCAGATAGATCGCGGCAGCCGTCACCGAGGTGTGCGTCCCGCCAAAACATTGAAAGACGATCATCATCGCTGCCCGATCAGCTCCAGCTGCAGCCTGGCCCGCTCCACCCTTGCCTCGATCTCCCTCCAGAAGTCGTTCCTCCCCCTTTGCCGGCGAGGGGTCGGGGGAAGCGGCCCGGCCGGCAGGAGCGTAGGCGCACCGGGGCTGTTTCCGAGCAGTGCTCCGAAGCTGCTCAAGATTCGCTCGAGCAGGGGCGGGGGCACCCCAACGCTGGCCAGGCAGACGAGCTCGCCCCCGGAAGATTCACCGAAGACGGCGAGAAGGGGGGGCCGCCTATCTCTGATCTTTTCTTTTAACCATCCCGCCGCCTGCAGATCGGCCTGTTCCGGCGAGAGCGCGGGATAACAATGCTTCAGCGCGGCCAGCAGGGCCGGATAGATCGACCCGGTGCTGTAGTAGAGAACAATGATCAATGTTTGACCAAAACATAGACACCATTTTCCAGATCATGGGCCACTGCGGTGGTAATGCGGGCCAGGTAGGTGGCGATGCGGTCCTGTTCCGAACGGTCACGGGCGACAAAGATCGGCACTCCTCCGCCGACCAGGGTCCGGTCGAGGGTGATCGCAGCCAGGATATACTTGCTCAGCGAAGTTTTCATCACGCTTTCCAGCAGCTCCCTTCAGTCGGCGGCGCCGCGCCCCACCCTCGATTTCAGGGGGCGGGTGGCGGAGCTCTCCAGCACCGGCACATTTTTTACCGCCGCCACCAGGCATTCCCGGTCTTTTTCCAGAGGTAAGATCAGCATGGCGATCCGCCCGGTATCAAGATCGCGCCGCAGCACCGGCGTGAATTCGGCTGTATCCACATCCCGGTAGATCCCCAGCTGCACAGCAGCATCGTGGGCGATGGCCATCCTTTGGCCGTTGTTGGCCAGAATTTCGCGGGCATTATCGTCAAACGGTTCGATGACCACTCCCAGACCGCGCTCGCTAACGGTGCGGCGGACCTCTTCGCGGGCCAGGTTCATGAAATGGATCTGCTCCACAAACAGATTCGGCCCTTTGAACGTGATCTCCGCCGGGCGAACCCGGGCGATATCGCCGATGACCGGTCCATGCATCAAACGGAGGGCGGCCAGCAGGGCAAGGGCCCCGAGAAGGGAGGCGGGCCCAATGCCGGCACCGTAGCAGAGCCCGCTGACCAGAAGAGCGATCAGCATCACCAGGTAGTTTCTCGCCTCGAAAACGCGGGCGATCCCCTCGATATAGTCGGGGCCGCGGGGGACCAGTTTCGTCAGATCGAGTTTGTTCAGGGTTTCCCGCTCGATCTCGCGGATATCACGGAACTGGGTCGCCGCCAGGGAGAGGAAGGTCACTGCGGCGAATTCCTTCTCCATCAGTGCGGGAACCGCCAGCCCTCCCAGCAGGGAGGCGACCAACCCCAGGGACAGGTGCGTGATATAGCCGTGAGGATAAGCCGGGTACTGGCGATAGTCGGAGCGCAGCATCAGGCAGCGCGCCGCAAAACCGAACCCTATGCCGGAGATCGTGGCGACAAGATATCTCTCCATGACGGCGTTCAGCGAAACGGCGGCGCCGGCGGCTTAATCGCCATCTTCTTCGCGATCGCCCCGCCGCCCGAGAGCACGCAGATCGGCAAATTCGCGTTCAAAGAAGGAGCCAACCTTGCTCTTCAGCTCTTCCCAGCTACCGGTGGAAAGGAGCAGGTACAGAAAGAGAACTGCCGCCAGAACCAGGATCGCCTTGAGAACGCTGCCGAGGGAGAGCCGGTTGGTTCTGGCACTCTGGGCCGGGGGGACGGCGGCTTTACCCGACCCGGCGGCATAGCGATCAACGACATCGGCAAAAAGAGCGACCGCCCTTTCAGCATTATCGCGGTCATTCCGGTGAGCCCCGACCTCGAGCAGGATCGCCCTGGGGGTGAGATCCTGGTTGTAATTGCCCTGCGCCCCGAGGATCCCCTTGACCAGCCCGGGATGGCGCTCGTCGGCGATCTGTTTCAGGGTGAGGGCAAAATCACGGTTGTTGTCCGCGTTCTGATTCTGCTGGCCCACGACCAGCAGAATCCGGGTGACCTCTTCTCCCTCAACAGTCCCCTCGTACTCCTCGGGCGGCACTGCATCGCGGTGCAGATCAAAGATCAGCTGATCCCCCTCCATGAGCAGCTCCTCGGCCGTGCGGCGGGAGCGCTGGTAAGCCCCGGCATCGTGAGGGGTGTGCGGTTCCCGGATATGGTTGACCGTAAATCCCTTCTCCTCGAGAGCCCGGGTAAAGCTGTCGCCAACCTCCAGAATACCGCCGCCCTGATCGATGGTATCGGTTCCATCGGAGGGAACATAGGATTCCGCCCCGTGGGTATGATAGACCCCCACCCGCGGTCTTTTTTCCTGATCGGTTTGCGCGGCGGGCGCACCGGCAGGGAAGAGCAACCCCGGGAGATCCATCAGGGCGTTCTCGTCGACAATCTGCTCGGCCCAGGCGGTCTGCCCGTCGATCTCCACAACCCGGAAATGACGGTTCTCCTCATCGATATAGCGGTCCCCCTGATGTAAAATCCTGGCGGTCCGCAGCACCACGGAGCGGTCCTGGCGGTCTCTTACCGTGAAGTAACCCTCGCTGCTCTCGCTCGGGTTGAACAGATCGAAGAAATCAGCGGCAGCACCGGTTAGCTGACCGGTCAAAACTAGCAGTGCAGTCAGGCAAATTGCAACGCAGATAGCTCTGGCCTGCATAAGGGATCATCTCCTCCTTCGAAAGGGGCTTGGTTTACTCGGTTCCGGGATCATCCCGCTCCGATTCGGCGCCGCTGTCATCAGGCTCGCTCAGACCGGCGATCAGTTTTTCGGGATAGCCCGCTCCGGGATCGCTGCTCATCCGCTCGCGAATCTCACCGACCAGCTCGGCCAGGCCGAGGGCAATGAGCCCGGCGATGAGGGTGGCATCGAAGATCCCCGCACCCCCGATAGTGAGACTGCTCCTGGCCCCCCGGGCAAAAAGCTCGATTCGGGTAAAGATATCGTTGAGCACGATGGCCCCCACCCCGGAGATAAAGGCGGTCCGCCGGGATCTTCCGGCCAGGTAACCAACCGCCCCGGCAATGAGCGCTACCAGGTAGAGCGGGTCAACAAGCAGAGCATGGGTCGGCTCCAGAGGAATAATCTTCAAGACAATGTAGGTGATCACAGCCGTGACCAGCATTGCCACCGCTGCACGGATCCTCTCCCTGGCGGTACCGGCCCTGACAAAAAGGTAGATCACCAGAGCAATAGGGATGATCCCGCCGCCGATATTGATCGCCAGGGTGCCTGATAATGGAATATCGGGCAAGAATCCCCCGACCAGCATTGCAGCGATAAACAAAAGTGCCGTGCGATCGGTCAGTCCCAGACGGTCCAGAACACGCTGGGCCAGGCCGAGAAAGATCAGTACGGAGATAATCAACAGAAGAATCATGCCTGCAGGCATGAAACCGCCCCCCAGTTTATCTTGATCAACCTGCTTTCTTCAATTTAGCTTCTCCGCTGATGGCGCTTTTATGCAGCCGGCAGCTCATCACAACAAAGATCAACGGGGGGATGGCGAGATTGGCTGGTCGTAGACGAGGATCAAAGGCGGTGGCACCGGGCAGCGGTCGGTTTGAACCAGGTTGCTGGTTGTTTCGGCAGGGACTGCAGGTTGATCGCCGGCGCCTTTCGAGATTCTTCGCTGCGCTCAGAATGACAGAAAGGGCGCTCAGAATACAGAGAAGGAGCGCTCAAGATGACAGGCGTGTGCAATTAACGGGAAAGAAAGGTTATGCAGGGGCAAGACACGCCCGGGACAATGGCAAGCCTTATATAACCATATTCTGTAGAGGCAAGGCAGGCCTCGCCCGCACGAAGACACGGAAGGACGCTAGAATGACAGGAGAGTGCAATTACCGGTAAGGAAAGGTTATGCAGGGGCAAGACACGCCCGGGACAATGGCAGGCCTTATATAACCATATTCTGTAGAGGCAAGGCAGGCCTCGCCCGCACAAAGATACAGAAGGACGTTAGCTCAGGTGAACAGGTGAGGGCGCTCGGGAAGGGTGATGGCTCGCTTTTTCATCCAGGCGCCGGTGAAGCCGGTGATGACCAGGGGCGTCCGCCGCAGCTCTTTCAGGGTGGCCGAGCCGGTTAGCAACATGATCAGGCGCAGCTCCCTCTCGAGCTTCTTGATCGCTTTTATCAGGGCGCGGCGGCCCCGTCTCAGGATCAGGAAGAGCGGCTCGCCGGCTAGCCCGACCGCATCAGCACCGAGGGCGAGGGCTTTGGCGATATTCATGCTGGAGAACATCCCGCCACCGGCGATGACCCCTTCCCGGCCGGCGGCAGCATCGAGCACCTCGAGCAAACTTATCGCCGTGGGCAGTCCCCAGGAAAGAAACTCCCGGGAGAAACGTCTCCGGGAGCGGCGGCTTTCGATCTCCAAAAAATTGGTCCCCCCCCGTCCTCCCAGATCGACGGCGGCGGCCCCGGCTCCGAAGAATTCCAGAGCCTGCTCCCGGGCGATGCCACAACCGGTCTCCTTGACGATCACCGGTTTCGAAACCGCGGCGGCAATGGCAGCGATCCGCTGCCGGGCACCCCGGAAGCACCTGTCGCCTTCTTTCATGATCAGCTCCTGCGGCGTGTTCAGGTGAATCTGCAGCGCCGCCGCATCGATCATCTCGATGGCCCGGCGGGCCTGCTCCGGGCTGGCATACGATCCCAGGTTGGCCCAGAGCAGTCCGTCGGGGTAAATATCGCGCACGATCTTGAAAGTATCCTCGACCCGGGGGTTCTCCAGGGCGGCCATCTGCGAACCAAGGGCCATCGGCAGGCCGCATTCCCTGGCCGCACCGGCAAGGGCGGCATTGACCCGCTTTGCCAGGGGCGTCCCCCCGGTCAGGGCATTGATAAAAAGAGGCGACCGGAGCCCCTTTCCAAACAAGCTTGTCTCCAGGGTCACCTCATCCAGATCGCGTTCCGGTAAACAGTTGTGTATGAAATGGATATCCGAAAAGTCCGCGAGGCTTGATCTTTGTTTCAGTCGAATTTTAATATGTTCGTCCTTGCGGTTAGATCTCGGCATTTAGCCCTCATCGCTTTCCTGATCCCCTGCTCCTTCCTCCGCCGAATCGGTCCCGGAAACACCGGCATTTTCAAAAAGATCGCCAAAAACATCGCCCAGGGTTACATTGCCGCTGCTGCTTCCCGAATCTGTCTCCTCGCTGCCGCCCGACTCTGTATAGGTTTCCTGACGGGCTTCTTTGATGCTCAGGCTGATCCGCTTGCGGGCAGGTTTCAACTCGAGAATCTTGACATCAACATCTTCTCCCTCCTGAAGCACCTCGGAAGGATGTTTGACATGATAATCGGCAATCTGGGAAATATGGACCAGACCCTCCACTCCCGGACGCAGCTCCACAAAGGCGCCAAAATTGACCAGGCGGGTGATCTTCCCTTTGAGGATCTCGCCGTCCTTCAGCTCCTGCATCGCTTTGGTCCAGGGGTCGGGCTGGGTCCGCCGCAGGCTCAGGCTGATCCGCTCTCTTTCGGGGATCACATCGAGCACCTTCACATCGATCTCCTGACCCACCTTGAGGGCTTCCTGAGGATGGCCCACGCGTTCCCAGGAGATCTCCGAGATATGAACCAGCCCGTCAATACCACCGATATCGACAAAAGCGCCGAAATCGGTCAAACGCCGGACCACGCCGGGAACGGTTGACCCGATCTCCAGCGACTGCAGTGTTTCCTCCTTTTTGAGCAGGTTCTCCTCTTCGATCACCCTTTTGCGCGACAGGATCACCTTATCCTTTTCCCGGTTCAGTTCGATAACCTTGAACTTCACGTTGCTGCCGAGAAAAGGTTTGAAATCGGGAATGTACCGCAGATCTACCAGCGAACCGGGCATGAACCCGTCGATCCCTTCACCCAGATCCAGAACCATCCCCGCATTGACCACCTGCTTCACCCGTCCCTCTGCCGTGGCTTCCGTTTCAAGAGCCTGTTGCAGCTCCTGCCACCTCTCATCACGGGCCAAGCGCTTGTGGGAGACAACGACCTTGCTGTCCCGATCCTCTATATCGATAACCGTGACCTCGATCTCCTGCCCCGGTTCAAAGCGGTCGGTCAGAGTTTCTCCTTCCTGCAGGTAGACCTCTTTTGCCGGCAGCAGCGCCTCGGTTTTATATTTGATATCCAGGTAAACCTCATCCTCCGCCGCTCGAACTACTTTTCCGGTAATCTGCTCGCCTACCTGAACCAGGTTGAGCGACTCCATGAAATCGAAGGAATCCTCCTCGGCCTGATCCGGCGCCTCCTCCGGGGTGGACTCTGCGGCCTCCTCCCCTGGTTCCTCCGCAGCGGGTTCCTCCATCACCGGTTCCACCGCTACGACGGCATCCTCCCCGTCCGCCTTGGCAGCGGGCGTCTCTTCAGAACTTTCTTCTGCCGGAGCAGCTTCTTCCGGGTCCCCCTCCGCTGTAACAGTTTCCCCAGCGGTCTTCTCTTCCAGGGCCGCCGCCTCGGTAAGAACATCCTCTGCAGCCGCTTCCCCGGAGTCAGCCTGCTCCACGGTGCCCTCCTCGGGGGTAGCCTCTTCCGAGTCTACCTCTAGAGGAGCGCTCTCTTCCGAAACAACCTCTTCACTTCCAACATCGTTTTCCAGCTTTTCATTTTCCATTCTTTCCACTACCTCCTTTATCATCCAGTGGGGTGTTGAAGCCCCTGCAGTAACACCGAAAGTACGGTATCTCCGCAGAAAATCAGGATCCAGCTCCCCTGCGCCCGCCACCAACAGCGTCGGTTTCAGGCGCCGGCAGGTTTCGGCAAGTGCCCTGGTGTTGGCACTGCCGTTGCTGCCGACCACGACCACGGCTTCGACCTCCCGGGCCAGCCGGACAGCTTCCGCCTGCCTTTTACCCGTTTCCGGGCATAGTGTATCATAAACCTTCCCAGCGGGGCAGCGTTGCAAAAATTCTTCCTGAATTTTGCGATATACTGCTGTCTGCCCCGTCGTCTGGGCAATCAAAGCAGCCGCCGGTTTGATCGTCAGTTGTCTTAGATCCTCCACGGTACTGACTACATCAATCGCGGCCTCTCCCCCGGCCCAACCGATAACCCCCCTTACCTCCGGATGCCGGGAATCTCCGTAAATAATGATCTGCACTTTATCCTCCGCCAGTCCCCGGACCAGCTTCTGGATCCGCCGGACTTTCGGGCAGGTTAAATCCTTGATCGTTAGATGCTCCCGCCGGCGAAGCTCTTCCAGCACCGCCGGAGCAACCCCGTGGGCGCGGATCAGCAGGGTGCCCTCTGCTGCCTCTGCCGGATCCTCCACCATCGCAACACCGTGACGGGCCAGGTATGCAGCCACCGCCTCATTATGGACCAGCGGACCCAGAGTCGCCACCTTCACCCCGCAGGATGACTCCTCCAGAGCAGCCTCAACAGCTTGTTTTACTCCCGAGCAGAAGCCGGCATATTCAGCCAGGCGAACAGACAATCGTTTCACTCCAGAAGGCTCGTGGCCTGCATCTTTATTCATCGCCGGCGGCAGGATCAAGCGCCTTTAAATTTTCCAGGATGATCCTGTTTGCCGCCTCCAGCTGGGCCTTTCTCTCTTCCCGTTTCCTGTAGTCCAGATTGGGGATATGGAAGGTTGGACCGATGATGATGCGCAAGGGATGGCCGATCCGGTACGGACCCACCACCAGTACAGGCAGCACCGGCGCACCGCTGCGCCCAGCAATCAGGGCGGTCCCTTCCTGTAGCTTCTGCAGCTTCCCTGTCTTGCTGCGGGTGCCCTCGGGAAAGAGACCGATCACCCCGCCTTCCTTCAGTATCTTGAAGGCCCGGCGGATCGCCCCGAAGTCTGCCTTTTCACGGTCGACCGGAAAAGCCGCCCTTTTCAACAAAAAGGCCATCACGGGATTATGAAAAAGTTCTTTTTTGGCCATGAACTTTATCTTGTAACGAAGCGGCAGCGCAATGCCCACCGCGATGGGATCGCGCCAGTTGATATGGTTGGAACAGATGATCAGCGGACCCCGCTCCGGCAAAAGCTCGCGCCCATAAACTCGCTGCCGATAGATCAGGCGAAAGACAATTCCAAAAACAAAACGGACAAACCAGTAGAGCAATCAGGCTCCTCCCTTCAATCTGTTTGCAGATTGATCCCCTGTAATATCCGCTCCACCACTTCCTCGATCGTCAGGGAAGTAGTATCGATGATCGCAGTGCCGGGGGTAACCCTCAGGGGCGAGTCAGCCCTTTCGGAATCGATCCGGTCTCGTTTATTGATCTCATCTATAGTGTTTTCGTAAGAATGGGATAGTCCTTGATCACGCTGCTCCAAAAATCTGCGGCGTGCTCTGACCGGTAAAGCAGCATCCAGATAGAATTTGAACGGGGCATCGGGCATCACCGTTGAAGCAATATCCCGTCCTTCCATGACAATGCCCTTCGATACAGCGGCTATCTCCTGCTGCTGCCGAACCATCTTGCGCCGGACCGCCGGCAGCTCCGCCACCCGCGAGACCACCGCATTGACTGCGGGGGTCCGGATCTCACCGGTGACATCCTCTCCGTCGAGCATGATCCGTTCATCTGCCAGTATCTGCACCACGGTCCGCTCCAGCAGCGGCTCCACCGCGCCCGGCGCGGACAGATCGCAGCTCTCCCGAACAAGCTTCAGGGTAATCGCCCGGTACATCGCCCCTGTATCCAGATAGACAACGTTCAGCCGGCGGGCGACCTCCCGCGCCACCGTGCTTTTCCCGGAACCTGCCGGCCCATCGATGGCAATTTTTAACTGAGAGTTAATCGACATGTCATATTCTTTTTCGAGATCTTCAGCCAAAAACCTTTTTTCGGTTAAAATTAAGTCTCACTGCCCCTATTCAGCTTGCTTTTCTTCCCCGTAGGGCCTTCCTTCCATCGAATCAACCCTGCTGAGCCGTGAGCGAACGCTGTCGTTCACCATCACCAGTTGGCTGAGCAGCAGCAGGAGCAAGAACAAAGCAGCTGCCCGGTAAAGAAGGCGCTCCCATGATCCGGTTAGCCGGAAAAATCGCCGCGCCAATGATCCCACGGTAACCACCCCTGAGCATAATTTAAGCCTCGGGGTAAATATTATACCATACCGCCGGCAGTGCCGCCCTCAGTACTGTTCCTGCTCCTTCAGTTTCTGCTGCAGCATCTCCCCGACGCGAAAGAACAACCTCTCCAGATCGCGGTCGGTCAGATTCATCCGGGCCGGCTCAACAAACTCCATCCGGCGAAATTCCTCGCGGCAGACAAAGCGGAGCACTTCTTCCAGCGAATCCAGGGTCGCGCTCAGCTCCACCGGCGCGTAGACGGCCAGGGTCTCCTCGTTTTCATCGTAGACCGAATATAGCTCGATGAATTCAAGGTCCTCCACCTTCACTCCCTGGATCGGCACATAGCGCCACATATTTGACTGCTGCTGGCGGATCTCCTCGGCCACTTCCCGGGCCCCTTTGCCTCCGAAAAAGAAGCGGGCCGGCCGGGGCAGACCGCGGTAGTCAAAGCGGACCCGGATCTTGATCTTGGTAGCAGGAGAGCCCTCTTCATCTGCCGGAGATGCTGCGGCCAGAAACTCGGCGGCTTTCTTTTGCGGATCTTCTGTTTCCGGATATGAGCGTAGCATGGCTGACTCCCTTCCTTTGCCGGGGCGCTGTTCTACAGAAAACGACTCCATTCCATAGATTCTCTTAATATTTGCTATTTCCTGCAAGTTAACCGGAAATTTGACGGTGCCAGAGGTGGGTCCCAGAAATCAGGATGGTGTTATCGCCGAGAGCCGGGCGGTGATCTCGTCCGAAAAAGAGCCGGCGATGAAATGGGCGCCGCCCTCCTTCAGGCGGCGGTAAAGCAGCTCGCCCCGGCCGCCGGCGAAATCGCGCGAGCCCGCGGCGGGATCGTCGATCACAAAAAGGGGTCTGCCCTGCTCCAGGGCATGGAAGGCCGCTTCCACATTGAGCAGATTGCCGGGACCGATATGCAGCGGGGCCAGCACCACCGCACCCGCCTCGCCGATCAGCTCCAGGTTCTGCCGGTGGCGTTGCGGGCTGATCGGGGAAAAGGGGGCCTCCTCAACCATGAGCAGCCCGAGACGCCGGGCAGTGGCCCAGTCGCTGTCACCCACACTGAGCACGCCGGCGGAAAGGGTGAACCCCTTCACAAAAAGATCCTTCATCAAAGGCGTGGCACTGCCGCCGCCGCCGATAAGATGAACCCGCTGTTTGAAGTTGTTCTTCAACTCTGCCGCAGCGGCAACGGGGATCACCTGCGGCTTTCCATCCAGGGGATGGGGCTCGATCAGCACCTCGGTCCGGTAAACCTCGAGAATATTCTCGCGGGTGAGAACCTCCTCGGGGCTGCCGCCGGCATAGATCCGGCTCCGGTAGAGCAGATACAGCTGACGGCAGTAGCGCGATGCCAGGTTCAGGTCGTGAACGACCAGAACAACGGTGAGCCGCTCTCGCCGGTTCAGACTCTGCAGCAGCTCCAGCAGCTCCACCTGGTAGCCCAGATCGAGAAAGGAGGTCGGTTCGTCCAGCAGCAGGCAGGGAGTCTCCTGGGCCAGGGCGCGGGCCAGGATCGCCCGCTGCCGCTCACCGCCGCTCAGCGAGAAGATCCCCCTTTGGCGCAGGTGATAGCAGCCGGTCAGATGCATCGCCCGCTCCACGGCAGCATGATCTTCCGGTTTGAGGGAGCCGAAACGATCCAGATAGGGGTAGCGACCCATGGCGACCATCTCTTCCACCGTAAAATTGAATCCAGAGCTGCTCCCCTGCCCCACCAGGGCCAACCTGCGGGCCAGATCGCGCCGCCGCCACCGCGGCAGCGCTTTCCCGTCAATGATGATCTCACCGCCCGTGGGGGTCAAGACGGCTGCCATATTCTTTAAAAAGGTCGATTTGCCGCTGCCGTTGGGACCGATAATGCCGATATAATCACCCTGCCCGAGGGTCAGGGTGATCCCGTCAAGAACTGTCTCGGCACCGTAGCTGAAGGTAAGATCTTTAACTTCTATCTGTAAGCCCATTGTATTCACCTAGAAGCGATATTTTCCACGGTGGCGCCGCAGCAGATAGATGAAAAACGGCGCCCCCAGGAATGCGGTGACAATACCCACCGGGATCTCCGCCGGCGAGATCACCGTGCGGGCAAAGGTATCGGCGGCCACCAGAAAGATCCC
>JAAZPS010000293.1 GCA_012797095.1 Bacillota bacterium
ACTGTGGTGGAACCTCTTCCCAATGCCATGTTCCGGGTGGAACTGAAAAATGGTCTCAAGGTGCTGGCTCATGTTTCAGGTAAGATCCGCATGAATTTTATCCGAATTCTCCCCGGAGATCGGGTGCTGGTTGAACTGTCGCCGTACGATCTGACCAGGGGGCGGATTACCTATCGCTACAAGTAAGGAGGCTGATCAAGATGAAGGTAAGGCCCTCGGTAAAGCCGATCTGCGAGAAATGCAAGGTGATCCGGCGCAAGGGTAAGGTAGTAGTGATCTGCCAGAACCCCAAACACAAACAGAGGCAGGGTTGAGTGGGGATAGAAATATAAATTAAAGGGAAAAATAGCTTTGTTTAGCTTTTTTTGCCCCGGGGGAGGTGTTGTTAGATGGCGAGAATAGCAGGTGTCGATTTGCCGCGGGATAAACGGGTAGCCATTGCTCTCAGCTATATCTACGGAATCGGGCGCAGACGGGCGGAGGAGATTGTTTCGACCACCGGGGTTAATCCCGATACCCGGATACGGGATCTCACCGAAAACGAGATCAACCGCTTGCGGGATTGTATCGATAAAAATTACAAGGTTGAAGGCGATCTTCGCCGCGAAGTGGCGATGAATATCAAGCGTCTGGTCGAGATCGGGTGCTACCGGGGGATCCGTCACCGGCGGGGGCTGCCGGTACGCGGACAGGCGACCAAGAACAATGCCCGCACCCGGAAAGGACCGCGGAAAACAGTCGGTGTGCGCCGCGGCAAGTAACGGAGCCCAGATCTGATGAAGGGAGGAGGAAGGATTTGACGAAAAAGAGAACGCCCCGGGCCAGGCGCCGTGAGCGTAAAAATATTGAGCACGGGATCGCGCATATCAGATCAACCTTTAATAATACGATCATCTCGATCACCGACGTTCATGGAAATAGTATTGCCTGGTCCAGTTCGGGCAATGTCGGATTCAAGGGATCCCGCAAATCGACCCCCTTTGCCGCCCAGCTGGCAGCGGAGACAGCGGCGAAGGCGGCGATGGAACACGGGATGAGGCAGGTGGAGGTCTTTGTGAAAGGACCGGGTTCCGGGCGGGAGGCAGCGATCCGTTCGCTGCAGGCTGCCGGTCTTGAAGTCAATACGATCAAGGATGTCACCCCGATACCGCACAACGGCTGCCGGCCGCCGAAAAGGCGGCGAGTCTAGCGAGATGCCCATCAGGCCATCTCCGGGAGATGATGCCGGGATGGTCGGATTGATGCTGTCGGAAGAAAAATTGAAGGGGAGGTGTTGATAAAATCCATGGCACGTTATAGAGATGCAGTATGCCGCCTGTGCCGCCGCGAAAGGATCAAACTTTACCTGAAAGGCGATCGTTGTTACACCGACAAGTGCAGTGTGGTCCGCAAAGGTTATCCTCCGGGAGAGCACGGGCAGGCACGCCAGAAATTTTCGGAGTATGGTCAGCAGTTGAGGGAGAAACAGAAAGCAAAACGGATCTACGGGATCCTGGAGCGCCAGTTTCGCCGCTACTTCAAGGAGGCCGACCGGCGCAGGGGGGTTACCGGTGAGATTCTTTTACAGCTGCTCGAAAGCCGCATCGACAATGTGGTTTACCGGCTCGGCTTTGCCCGTTCCCGGGCGGAGGCCCGTCAGCTGGTCAACCATGGTCATTTCCAGGTCAACGGCCGCAAGGTTGATATTCCTTCATACCTGACCCGGCCGGGCGATACTGTTGCCGTTCGTGAAAAGAGCCGTAATCTATCCACTTTTAAAGAGATCCGCGAAGCCGGTGGCGGGCACGGCGTTGTTGATTGGCTGGAGGCAGATCTTGAAAATATGCAGGGCCGGGTGATCCGGATACCTCAGCGGGAGGAGATCGATGTTCCCCTGGAGGAACATCTGATTGTGGAGCTGTATTCTCGTTAAACAGTTTGCCCTCAATACAATCAATGAGGAGGGTTAACGTAAGTATGACCGTTGAATTTGAAAAGCCGAAAATAGAGTATATCGAGAAAGATGACCGCTTTTCTTACGGCAAATTCGTCATTGAACCGCTGGAGCGGGGCTACGGGATCACCCTGGGCAATGCTCTGCGCCGGGTCCTGCTCTCATCGCTGCCCGGTGCTGCGGTGACCAGCGTTAAGTTTGAGGGGGTGTTGCACGAATTCTCCACTCTTCCCGGGGTGCTCGAAGATACCATCGAGATCATCCTCAACCTGAAATCTCTTTCCATGAGAATTCAGGACGCAGAGCCCCAGGTTCTGGTTATCGATGTGAATAGAGCCGGA
>JAAZPS010000294.1 GCA_012797095.1 Bacillota bacterium
CAGCCGCTGGCGCACCGGCTGGAGCCGGTGGCCAAGATCGGCGGGGGGCAGTATATCAACGATTCCAAGGGGACCAACCCCGGAGCGGTGATCCGGGCGCTGCGCTCGTTTCCCGGGAAGCGGAAGATCCTGCTTGCCGGGGGCAGGGATAAGGGAAGCGATTTTGCCGATCTGGCTGCGGTGATCAAGGAGGAGGTCAGGCTGCTGCTGCTCTTTGGAGAGTCGCGGGCCAAAATGGCCCGGGCGGCGGAGAAGGTGGGCTTTGATGCTTTCGAGCAGTTCACCGGCCTGGAGGAGGCGGTCGAGGCTGCCCGGCGGGCGGCCTGCCCCGGAGAGATCGTGCTCCTTTCACCGGCCTGTACCAGCTGGGATATGTTTGCCGATTACGAGGCCAGGGGCGATCATTTCAAAACCCTGGTGGCCAATTTAAGCGAAGAAGAGGAGAGTCTATGAAAAAGGCGCCGCGCCGGGAGCCGGATTATGCCCTTATCCTGGTCACCTTTCTGCTGCTGGGGATCGGTCTGATCATGGTCTTCAGCGCCAGCTATGTCATCGCCGAGGAGGGGCGGGGCAACCCCTATCATTTCCTGCAGCGCCAGGCGCTCTGGATCGCTCTGGGACTGATCGCGATGTACCTGCTCTCCCGGATCAATTACCGGTCCCTGCGGCGGCTCTCGCTCGTCTTCCTGCTGTTCAGCTTTATCCTACTGGGGCTGCTGTTTACCGGCCTGGGCACCGATCTGGGCACCGAAGCAAGGCGCTGGCTGGATCTGGGCGTCTTCACCTTTCAGCCGGCCGAATTCTGCAAGCTTTCCTTTGTCATTTTTACCGCTGTATTCATGAGCAGCCGCAGCATCAAAATGGAAGATTTCTGGTCGAGCAGCTTCGTCCCCCTGATCTTGGCGGGGATCGCTTTTCTGCTGGTGGTTATCCAGCCCGATTTTGGCAGCGCCCTGATCCTGCTCGGCGGAACGGTGGTGATCATCCTGCTGGCGGGTCTGCCGTTCAAGCAGGCGGCGGCGCTGGCTCTGCTCTCCCTGCCGGCACTGGCGGCGATCGTGATCAAGAAACCGTACCGCCTCAAGCGGCTGCTCTCCTTTGCCGATCCCTGGGCCGATCCCTCGGGGGATGGCTACCATATTATCCAGTCGCTCTACGCTCTCGGACCGGGCCATCTTTTCGGGGTGGGCCTGGGGCGGAGCCGGCAGAAACTTTACTACCTGCCCTTTCCGCACAACGATTTCATCTTCGCCGTGATCGGTGAGGAGCTCGGTTTTGTCGGCGCAACAGCGGTGCTGCTGCTCTTCTTCGTGCTGGTCTGGCGCGGTATCAAGATCGCCCTTACTGCACCCGATACTTTCGGCAGCCTGCTGGCTGCCGGGATCACCACCATGCTGGCGCTGCAGGTGCTGATCAATATCGGCATGGTCACCGGCTCTCTGCCGGTGACGGGGATCAATCTGCCCTTTATCAGCGCCGGCGGCAGCTCGGTTTTCTTCAATCTTTTCAGTCTGGGGATCCTGTTGAATATTTCACGGCACTGCCACCGGTGAGGGCGGCGGGGAAAGGAGGAGGCAGCCGATGCGGATAATCGTTACCGGAGGTGGGACAGGCGGTCATATCTATCCGGCCCTGGCGCTGGCGCGCTACATTCAGGAGCGCGATCCGGTGGCAGAGATCCTTTTTGCCGGCAGCACCGGTGGATTGGAGAGGAAGATCGTTCCGGCGGCGGGCTTCAATCTGGAGACGATCCCGGCGAGCGGGTTTCAGCGCAGCCTGCGCGGGCTGCTTCCTTTCGGGCGCGATCTCCGGCGGGGGTTTTCCCGGGCCCGGAAGATCATCGCCGATTTTCAACCCGCGGTGGTCTGCGGCACCGGCGGTTACGTCTCGGCGCCGGTGGTGCTGGCTGCCCGGCTGGCAGGGCGCCCGGTGGCGATCCACGAGCAGAATGCCCTGCCCGGCCTGGCCAACCGGGTGCTGGCACCGCTGGTTCAGCGGGTCTGCCTCTCCTTTGAAGAGTCGCGCCGCGCTTTTCCGCGCTGCAGCCGGACCGTCTTTACCGGCAATCCCCGCGCCAGCGAGGTGGCCGCAGTGGAGCGCGCGGCCGCCCGAAGAGAGCTGCGCCTCGATCCCTCCCCGAGCACGCTGCTGGTCTACGGCGGTAGCCGCGGCGCCCTGAGAATAAACGAGGTGCTCGTCGGCTTTTTGAAGGCGGGCTGGCTGCCGCCGACGGTGCAGCTGCTCTACGTCACCGGGGAGATCTACTACCGGCAGGTCAAGGAGCAGCTCGGGGCGCTGCCGGAAAGGGTGCGGCTCTACCCCTACCTGGAGCAGATGCCGGCGGCGCTGGCCGCAGCCGATCTGGTGATCACCCGCTCCGGGGCGACCACCCTGGCCGAGATCACTGCCCTGGGGCTGCCGGCGATCCTGGTGCCCTCGCCGAACGTGGTCCAGAACCACCAGTATTACAACGCCCGCCTGCTGGAGAAGGCCGGGGCGGCGCTTTTGATCGAGGAAAAAGATTTCAACCGCCACCGGCTCCGCCACGAGCTGAACCGCCTCGCGGCGGCCCCGGAGCTGCTGGAGCGGATGGGGCGGGCGGGCCGGAAACTGGGGGTGCCCGATGCAGCGGAGCGGCTCTACCGCTCCCTTTGCGAGATCGCCGTACCGGTGCGCCGGGGAACGCTAACATAAAGTGCTGCCGGTGCATAGAATAGATTACCCTGTTGGAGGGCTTACCGTTGAATCTAAAGCAGGAATTTGAGCGGTGTTTGCAGGCCGGCGTTAAAGAGAATGAACCGATGTCGGTACATACA
>JAAZPS010000032.1 GCA_012797095.1 Bacillota bacterium
GCATCGATCAGGCTGAGACCGTAAGCCCGCGCTTTCTCCAGATCATGGTGGCGAAAATCACCGGAGATAAAGAGCTCCGCCCCGCCGGCGGCGGCATCCTCGATCAGGGAACCACCGCTGCCGCCGCAGAGAGCAATCCGGCTGAATTCACGATCCGGTCCAGGCGGGGTCCAGCAGCGCACCGCTGCCTGTCCCAATCTTTCGCGGCAGCGCGCCGCAATCCGGGAAAGGGACCGGGGAATTTCCAGCGTACCGAACAGACCCAGACCCACCGATTTCCCCTTCCGGGCAAGGGGAAAAAGATCATAGGCCGGCTCTTCGTAGGGGTGGGCATCCAGCAGGGCCTTGAGCACCGCCCGGCGGCACGAGTGGGGCACGATCGTCTCCAGGCGAACCTCCTCGACCCGCTCCAACCGCCCCGGGCTACCGATAAAAGGAGCGCTCCCCTCGAGGGGCTTGAATGTACCGGTGCCGGTGACCTGAAAGCTGCTATGGCTGTAGCGGCCGATGGAACCGGCGCCGGCAGCGGCGAGGCGCTCCAGCAGCTCCGGTTCATGACCGGCAGGGATATAGAGAACCAGCTTGAGCAGCTGCTCGTGCCCGGTAACCTGGAGCACCCGCCGCCCCTCCCGGGGGAGACCGAGCCTTTCCGCCAGCACATAATTCACTCCCCGGGGGGCCACATCCAGATTGGTATGAGCACTGTAAACAGAGACCTGCCGCCGGATCGCCGCGGCAACAAGGGCACTCCGGGGCACACTTTCATCGATTGCCCGGAGCGGCTCGAAGAGCAGAGGATGGTGAGTCACAACCAGAGCAGCACCCCCGGCGGACGCCTCTTCCAGAACAGCCGCATCCAGCTCCAGGGCCACCAGCACCTTGCGCACCTCCGCCGCCGGATCGCCCAGCTGCAGACCGACGGGATCGCCGGGCAGGGCCAGCGCCGGCGGCGCCAGCGTTTCAATGCAGCCGGCAATCTGCTTCACTGTTGCAAACAGGATCAGCACCTCTTTCATCAAACAAAACTATCCAGCCGGGCCAAACAAACCTTCCCACCCGAACAATATAGAATCCGTATCGGTTACCATTACCTTATTCCCCGAAATCTATTTACTTTCCTGCTGCCGCAGCGGCTGCAGGGGCGAAGGCAGTTTTAACCGGCTGTACGATCGGGCCAGCCGGACGGCCGAAGGATCACCGCCCTGGCTGCAGATCTGCTTGCCGCCCTGCTCCACCGCGAGCAGGTACGCACCCACCGCCGGTTCAAAGGAGGGAAGGCGCAGGCGGGCCCGGGGGACGGCCCGGTGCAGGGCCAGGGTAAAAGCATCGATCAGCAGGGGATCATGCTGCCGGGCAGCCCGGTACATCCCTCCGGCAAGAACAACATCGCACCTCTCCCCGGCCATCCCGACCGCTTCGATCACTGCGGCGCAATCACCCCCGGCAGCCGTGCCCATGCGCACCAGGATCTCCTGAGCAACACTGTCACCGGCAGCGGCCAGCTCGAAGACTGGGGTGGGCAGCAGGTGGTAGCTGCGAACTTTCAGCGAAAGATCATCGCGCAGCGCCCGGGCCAGCTCATCGTAACCGGCAAATTCGCCTGAAAAAGCGGAGAGCACCCTTTCCTCGAGACAGCTCTTCGGCCCGGTCCCCTCTTCGGAGCGAAACGCGTGATGCAGCGCCTCGCGAGCCAGATCGGCGGCGCCACCCCAGTTGCCGCACTCGTAACCGAGGCTGCGCAGCGCCGCCGTCTCGCCGAACCGGTTCCGGGCAACCGCATTGGTCCCTGTACCGCAGATGGAGACGGCGCCGTGAAAAGCATCGGTACCCGCCCGAAAAGCGGCCCAGCTGTCGTTGACCAGCTGAAATGACCCCCCGGGAAAGGTATCTTCAAGTCTTTCCTGCAGCAGCCGAAAATCGGAGGGCAGGTCGGCACCGCTCAGCGCAAATACAGTAAAAGCGAGGGCGCCCCTTTCCAGGGCAGCCCGCTCGAGCGCCTCCTCAAGAGCTGCCGCCACCGCCCCCATCGCCGCCGCCGGGCCCACGATCTGGTAATTGGAGGGTCCGCCAAGACCGTAACCGAGCAGGCGGCCCTCACCATCGCCGCAGAGGGCCAGGGTTTTGGTCGCTCCGCCGTCAATACCGGCATAAAAGTTCTTTTCAAACAAGCCGATCTTCACCGCTTTCACTGCCGGAGACCGGGCAAAAACCCGTCTGCCGGACCATCGTTATTGGCGCCGGCCAACCGGAGGCTGGCTGAACCGGGTCAGGTAGGATCTGTTTTCCTTCAGGATCCGGTCAAGCAAAGCCGCAGCCAGATCCGCACTCCCGACGAGGGGATGATTGAGCAGGGCCAGATAAGCGGCGCGTCTCTCTCCGGTGATCGCCGCTTCTATGGTCAGCTGCTCGTAGGCGCTGACCTGCTGAACCAGGCCGCGCCGCGCCGCGGACAGAGGCCCCGGGGGAAGCGCCCGGATCTCTTGCCCCCGGACAAGGCAGTTCGTCTCGATCACCGCATCCGCAGGCAGCTCCGGAAGGGCTCCGTCATTGCGCGTATTGAGCACCTGCTTCACCGGGTTGCCGCAATGGATTGCCTTCATCAGCGCCACCGCCGCCTCCGAATAGAGCGCACCGCCACGCTGCGAAAGTTGGGCCGGTTTTTCGTCCAGCCCCGGATCGCGGTACAGTTCAAAGAGCTCCTTTTCAAGAGCGAGAACCTGCCTGGCCCGATTGGTCCCTGCTGCGGCCTGCTGCCTGACTGCAGCAAAGGTCTGCTTCGGGAAATAGTAATAGAGCAGGTACGGCGAGGGCAGCACCTCCAGGGCACCGAGCAGCCTTTCGATCTCACCGGAAGCGATCTCCGGAAAATCGCGGCCCAGAAAAAGAGCCGTCTCCGGGGCGGCGATGACCTTTCCGGTTATATCGGCCCCGTCAAGAGAGAGCCGGGTCACCCAGCTGAGATGATTGAGCCCGGAGAAGGTCAATTCGAGTTTCTCCGGAGGTTGCCCGAGGAAAACAGCCGCTATCTTCCGCATGGTCCAGGGGATATTGCACAGCCCGGCGCAGTTGATCGTGCTCTGCTGCTTAAGCGCCCCGGTGATGATCCCGGAAGGATTGGTAAAATTGATCAAGAAAGCGTCGGGGCAGAGCCGCTCCATATCCGCAGCCAGCGCCAGGGTGGGCGGGATCTGGCGCAGAGCGGCGGCAAAGCCGCCCGGCCCGGTGCTCTCCTGTCCGACGATCCCGTACGGCAGCGGAAGAAGTTCATCTTTCAACCGGGCTTCACCGCCGCCGGTGCGAAACTGGCTGATCACAAAATCGGCGCCGGGGAGAGCAGCGCTGCGATCCAGGCTCTCATCGAGCATGATCCGCCCATCGAGTCCAGCCTTCCGGATCATGCGGCGGCACAGCCCGGCGACTGCCGACTGCCTGGCAGCGCCTTTTCCCAGATCGACCAGCGCTATCTCCGAGACAGGAAAGGAGCAGTGCGTATCAATGATCCCGGAGACCAGCTCGGGGGGATAGCTCGAGCCCCCGCCGATAACAACAATTTTCAAGGTGTCCTGCTCCCTCCGCCATCCACGGTTTTCCGCCCCGCCCAGATCATATCCGGGTCA
>JAAZPS010000033.1 GCA_012797095.1 Bacillota bacterium
ACCGTCACCCGCCCGTTGACCAGCTCGTAGATCCCCGGCAATATTTTCAGCGAAGCCACCGTAGTCTGACAGATATCGACAATTTCCGCAATAACCCCGCGGTTGGCAGAGGGGATGGCGATGATGATCTCATCCACGGCATACCTTTGAACCAATCGGGGAATATCTTCACGCTTTCCCAGCACCGGCAGGCCGAACATGCCCATCTTCTGTTTGGCCGGGTTGTCATCTACAAAGCCCACCGGCACCAGGTTGTCCTGAAAACGGCGTTGCTTCAGCTCGCGGACCAGGGTCGCTCCGGCATCGCCCGCCCCCACGATGAGGATATGCCTGAGATCACCCGGTTTCTGACGGCGAAAGAGATAACCTTTCAAGAACCGCCAGGAGAACCGGGAGAAACCGATCACCAGGATCGTGATCATCCAGTGCAGCACCGGAACGCTGCGGGGGAGCAAGAAACCATCTCCCCTGGAACTAGCCAGAAGAATCAGGAGATTCACCGCGGCACCTGCAGTGATCGATCCCGCAATCAAGATCAGCTCACCGGTGCTGGCGTACTGCCATAACCGGTTGTAGAAGCCGAAAAAGTAGAAGATCACCAGCTGGGCAAAGGTAAAAAACAGAACCAGCTGCCGGTATGCCAGCAGGTAGTGATCTGGAATCAGACCGTCAAAGCGGAGATAGAGCGCCGCGTACAATGCCGCCCCGATCAGAACGGCATCGATGATGACGGTTAATAGCTTCCATCTGGATCTGCTCATCGGATCATCTTCTCCACATGATCTTCAAGCGTACCATTTCGACAGCTCATCCCTTTTTCCTGCCTTTTACCGGTTTTTGCCCATGAACAAAGAGGCCCATCATTTCCAGGGCCCCTGTTTTTCACCCAGAGTCTTGAACAATTGACCGGCTAACGCGCCTCCTCGATCGACTCCCTTAAGCAATCGACCACGGAAACAATCTGTTCTTCCTGCAGAACGGTTGAGAAAGGCAGGGCCAGCACCGCCCGGCCCACCGCCTCGGTAACCGGAAAATCACCCTCGTTAAAGCCAAATTGTTTTTGGTAAAAGGGCTGCAGGTGTATCGGCGTAAAATAGGGCCTGCACTGCACGCCGCGCTCTTGCATCAGCTCCATGACCCGGTCCCGATCGATCCCCTGAGCAAGGCGGATCACATAGACAAACCAGCTCATCTTCACCTCGGGGGAGATATAGGGGATGGTCACCCCGGGAATCTCCGCCAGCAGACGGTTGTACTTTTCAGCCACGGCAGCTCGCCGGGCCAGGATCTCCGGCAAGCGCTGCAGCTGGGCCAACCCCAGGGCGCAGGAGAGCTCATCCAGACGGTAGTTGAACCCCAACCGCTCGTGATCCAGCCAACCGCCCCCCTCACCACGGCCCTGATTACGCATGCTGCGGCATAAAAAGGCGATCCTTTCATCATCGGTCAGCACGACGCCGCCTTCGCCCGTGGTGATCTGCTTGTTCGGGTAGAAGGCAAAGACCGAACCGTCGCCGAAACTGCCGGCCGGCCGGCCGCGGTAGTGCGCCCCGATCGCCTCGCAGGCATCCTCGATCACCTTCAAACCGCGGCGTTCGGCGATCTCCATGAGCGGCGCCATCGCCGCCGGCTGCCCGAAGGCATGAACCGGCAGAATCCCTTTGGTCCGCGGGGTAACGGCCGCCTCGATCAGCGCCGGATCCATATTCAGGGTATCGGGGTCAATATCGACAAAGACGGGCCTGGCCCGCTCGAAAAGCATACAGTTGGCCGAAGCGATGAAGCTGAACGGGGTCGTGATCACCTCGTCGCCCTCACCGATCTCCAGCGCCCGCACCAGCAGATGCAGCCCGCTGGTGCCGCTGTTCACGGCAATTCCGAAGCGGCGCCCGGCCAGAGCGGCCATCTGCCGTTCAAATTGCTCCATCTTCGGTCCCAGGGCCAGATTGGGTGATTCCAGCACTTCGAGTATTGCTTCGATCTCTTTTTCGGTAATATCTGGTGAGGACAGGGGAATAAACATATGTTGTTTTTCTCCTCGTTTGAATTGAATTAACTGCGTTGATCACTTTTTATTCTATCACAATCGAGGAACACGCTGACTGGCGCTCTTGCTAATTCGTTTGCCGCCATATCCAGATCTTAATCTTTTTCTACCCGACCGGTAACCTTTGTAAAGTAATGATGGATAAAAAGAACAAAGATTGACAACAGCAAACCGAACAGGATCGCCGCCGCAAGATAGAACTTTTTGTTGACGGGAACAAGCTTGGCGGTTTCATCTTGACCGCTTATCCAGGTCTCAGCATCCAAAGTAGGGCTGTCAGTCAGCTCACCTATATTGAAGTTTAACAGTTTGAGCTTTAGCAGGCACGCCGCTTTCTCTTCCAGGAGCCGCTTGTAGATCGGATCTTCCTCCAACAAACCTGTAATTTCTTTGTCTCTGGACTGCAGATATTCGGCAACTGTCTCGTCAAGATAACCCAGCAGCTTTTCGCTGCGCTTTTTTTCCAAAACCATCTGGTCGTAACGATTCTCCGACAGCGTCTCCAGAATGGTAACCCCGATCCGTTCAACCGCATTCCGACATATCTTCGGATCGGCATATTTAGTCTTGATCCGTAATACCGAATCGTTGTTATCAAGGGTGTTCACCTCGGCTGACCGGGCCAGCTCACCCGGATGATCAACCAAACCGGTCAAAGATTCTTTGATCAGCTCATTTTGTTCAATCAGCGCAAATACATCCTTACCTTTGACTTCATAAGTGGATAGATCCAGAAGCGCGCTGTACTGATATAACGGTGTTGCCCCAAAAAAGAGATAGAGCACTGCCGCCAGTGTCAAAAAAGCCGTGAGGCCGATAATCAAATATTTTCCCCGCCATAACACCCCGAATATTTCCCTCAGATCGATCTCATTGTTCATCTTTAACCCTCACCTGTTCGTTTTCATTGCATCTCCGACGCTTTCTCTTCTTCGATAGTGCC
>JAAZPS010000295.1 GCA_012797095.1 Bacillota bacterium
CAGGACCTTGACCATCTGCTTGAAATGAAGGGTCTGCTCGGCACCGACCACATAGAGAGCTTTGCCAAAATCGAAGGTGCGCTTGCGGTACTGCGCCGCGGCCAGATCCCTGGTCAGATAGAGAGTGGCCCCGTCTTTTTTACGAAGCATTGCCGGGGGAAGCCCGTATCTTTCCAGATCCACGATCAGGGCGCCCTCACTTTCGGTGGCAATCCCTTTTTCCTGGACCAGTCTGATCATCTCTTCAAGCATGGTATTGTAATGGCTTTCACCATGATGGTAATTGAAATTGATTCCCAGCAAGGCATAGATCTGATCGTAATTCTCCAGGCTGAGCCTGCGGAAAAGTTCCCAGAGCGCCGTTGCCTCCCCTTCGCCGTTTTCCAGCCGTTTGAACCATTGACGGGCCTCCTCCTCAAGGGCGCTGTCCGTTTCGGCTTCCCGGTGAAAACGAACGTAGAGGTAGTAGAGGTAATTGACCGGATCCTGCTGTAGCTTTCGGTCATCTCCCCAGCGCTTGTAGGCCACGATCATCTTGCCAAACTGGGTGCCCCAGTCGCCGAGGTGGTTGATCCCGATGCAGCGGAAGCCCCGGGCCTCCAGGATCAGTGAAAGGGCATGGCCGATCACGGTGGAGCGGATATGGCCGATGCCGAAAGGTTTGCAGATATTGGGCGAGGAGTAGTCAAGGACGATGATCTCTCCCCGGCCGTGATCGATTTTACCGTAATCCGGTCCCAGCCCGGTGATCTCGCTCAAAACGTTGCGGCTGAAAACCGGGTAATCGTAATAAAAATTTAGATAGGGCCCCCTGGCCGAGGCTTTTTCCCAAAAAAACCCCCTCCGGCCGGCAAGGGCTTCACCCAGAGCAGCGGCAATCGCAGCTGGAGGCTGCCTTTTTTGGGGAGCCAGGGTGAAGCAGGGAAAGGCCAGATCTCCCATCTCCGGCTCCGGCGGCTCCTCCAGCAAGGCGACTACTGCGGATTCTTCCAGTTCAACCAGCGGGGCCAGGAGCCGGCCGATCTCTGTTTTGTAGCGGTCCATCCCGGTAACCCTCATTTCTCATTTTATAATATTTTAGCCCAAAAGCGGCCGGATGACAACGAATATCCCCCTGAGCGGCAAGATCACCACTTGATAGCAGCGGGTTGTCGCTGGTCGCCGGGGGGTTAGAACTCGGGATTGATATAGTACGATTGGTAAAAGGTGCGGTTCAGGAGGGGATACCGGTATTCCTGCGGTGGAGACCAGCTCTCTCCCTCCACCAGAATCTCCACCTGGCTGCAGCAGCTATTTTCGATCGCCGTCAGACAAAGTGCATCCATGATCATGGCTCCATGGAGCCGGTCTTCCGGGCCCCCGTTTTCCGGAAAGAGCATCTTCCAGGAGCTGTTCAGATCTATGGTGACCTTCTCGCCGTTTTCAGCGGCCTCTTTCAGCTGCAGGTTGCCCGGAACAAAGTAAAAGGAGCGGCACAGCTTCACCAAAGCCCGGATGAGCCCCTCGAGATCGCCATCTTCCTCGATCCCCAGTTCGCGAGCCTCTCTGGGAACGAGATAGTAATGCGCTTCAATATGGACGGGGGTAAAAAGGGGCTGCTCCCAGCGATACGGCTGAAGCGGCTGTTTCAAAACATGGCCGTCCTCGAAGAGTTCTACC
>JAAZPS010000296.1 GCA_012797095.1 Bacillota bacterium
ACCAGATTTGAACTGGTAACCTGCTGATTACAAATCAGCTGCTCTGCCGTTGAGCTACGTCGGCCGAATAAGCGCTGCCCCTCGGGGCAATGTATAGTATAAACTAATTTAAAAACCTCGTCAACCCATCGGTGCCGGAACCTTGCGGAATAGATCCGTCTGCTTGTTGAGCGATCTTTTCACGCCGGCTGGGCTGAAATCGGCAGGGGGGATCGGTCCATGTTTGCCACGTTTACCGCAATCTTTGAAGCGCTCGATGCGATTGAACAGGAGCTGGGTGGGGTCGTTACTGTTGAAAAACGCGATACAGTGGTGCAGACCCTAATTTCGATGCGTAAAACGATGGATCAATGCGTCCAGCACTGGCTCAAATTCGAGGAACGGATCAATGAGATCGAGGAGCGTTTTGATCTGACGCTGCCGGATACGCTGCCGGCGGGTTTTCTGGAAAATCTAGAGGAAGGCAGCGGTGGGATCGAGCTGGAGAGCGTTCTGCCGGAGCTCAAGGGCGGCTCCATCATGGCGCCTGCGGAAAAGGAGGTTCCCGAGCCGCCCATAAGCGAGATCACGGTGCAGGCTTTCCGCCGCGGGCTCGGCTTCTGGGAGCTGGCCATGTTGAAGGAGGCGGTGGGCGAATTCAAAAGGGTGGTGGATGATGACCCAGATCTGGTGGCCGGGCATATCTGCCTGGGGCTCACCAGTGCGCAGCTGGGCCAGGTTGAAGAGGCTTTTCGCGAGCTGAAGCTGGTGCTGGCGCTGGACCAGAATCAGGTTATCCGGGCTCTGGCCCTCAACACCCTCGGGATCATCCTGGCCCGGAAGGAGGATTACCGCCAGGCGGAGCACTATTTCAGACGGGCCACGGCGGAGGATCCGGATCTGGCAGAGGCCTGGTTCAATCTGGGAGCGATCTGCTACAATCTGCGCCGCTATCCCGAGGCGGTGAAGGTTTTTGAAAAGGCGGCGGCCCTATCGGGCGAAGATTGGGAGATCGGTCTCTATCTGGGGCGGGCACAGAGCTATCTCGGGCAGCACCAGGAGGCGGTCAAATCGCTGCAGCGAGCTTTCCGGATCAATTCGCGGGAACCGCTGATCGCCTTTGAGCTTGGCTGTGTTTACCGGTTGATCGGTCAGAATAACCGGGCGCAGTGCTATTTTCATACCACCCGCAAGCTGATGGAGCAGAAATAGCGGCTGAGATCGCGAATAGGGCCGGACGGTGCAGGATTCAGGGCTCTCCTTCACGAAATAAAATAGTATAACTGCCAGAGTTGCACAATTCCCGGGAATTGTTGCCAGCGGAAGGAGACTGCACATGGCACCGGTTAAAATTGCCGTGATCGGGGGCACCGGGGTCTATGAAAATGCCCATCTTGACAGCCCTCAACAGATCGCTGTGGAGACCGGTTTCGGCCGGGCTCTCTTCTGGCGAGGCTGCTACCAGGATAGAGAGATCTATTTTCTGGCCCGCCACGGCAGCGGTCATGCTCTTCCGCCGCACCTGATCAATTACCGGGCCAATATCGCGGCGATCAGGAAACTGGAGATCGATGCGGTCATTGCCACCGCAGCGGTCGGTTCGCTGCGCCCGGAGATGCCGCCGGGTAGCATGGTGCTGCTCGACCAGTTTATCGATTTTACGAAAGGCCGGCCGTCAACCTTTTTCGAGGGAGGCCGGGAGGGGGTTGTTCATGTCGATCTGACGGTGCCCTACTGTCCGGAGCTGCGCCGGGCAGTTTTGCGGGCGGGCGGCTCCCTGGGGGAAGAGATCATCGATGGGGGCTGCTACCTTTGTGCCGAAGGGCCCCGTTTTGAAACCCCGGCGGAGATCAGGATGTTTGCCCGGTGGGGTGCCGATCTGGTGGGGATGACCAATGTGCCCGAGGTGGTCCTGGCGCGGGAAGCGGGGCTCTGCTACGCTGCTGTTGCACTGGTTTCCAATTTTGCCGCCGGCATCTCCGCCGCCGCCCTGAGCCATCAGGAGGTGCTCGCCGAGATGGCCCGGAAGAAGGAGCTGCTCGACCGGCTGCTCGTCGAGACAGCGCTGGAGATCACCCCTGAAAGGGCCTGCGGATGCGCCGCGGGCGCCGGGCCGCTGAACCTGGAGGAGGCAGCCGATGAGCGGTCCTGAACCCCTGCAAACGCTGTACTGGAAGGAAGATTCCCTGTATTTGCTGGACCAGCGCCTTTTACCGGGCCGGATCCGCTATCGGCAGTGCCGCACCTCAGCCGATGTGGGCGCAGCGATCAGGGAGATGACGGTGCGCGGTGCGCCGGCCATCGGTGTGAGTGCCGCTTTCGGGATGGTTCTGGCTGCCCGGGAGGCCGACAGGGCCGGCACGGGAACTGGAGGGCTCAAGCGAACTGCCGCCGCCCTGCGCGGCTCCCGCCCCACGGCGGTAAATCTGGACTGGGCCCTGCGCCGGATGGAGCGTATCATCGAATCTTTTGCCGGCGATGCTGCCGGGGAGCTGAGCGCAGCCCTGCTTGAGGAGGCCCGTTCGATCCTGGCGGAGGATATCTCGACCAACCGCCGGATCGGTGCTCACGGGGCCGCGTTGATCCCAGACGGGGCCTCCATCCTGACCCACTGCAACGCCGGGGCCCTGGCAACTGCGGGGTATGGCACCGCCCTCGGGGTGATCCGGGCGGCGGCGGCGCAGGGCAAGGAGCTGCGGGTTTACCTTGACGAGACCAGGCCGCTGCTACAGGGTGCACGGCTCACGGCCCTGGAGCTTATCCAGGAACAGATCCCGGCTGTTCTCGTCACCGACAGCTGTGCCGGTTACCTTTTCTCCGCCGGCAAGATCGATCTGGTTATCGTTGGCGCAGATCGCATTGCAGCAAATGGAGATACGGCCAACAAGATCGGCACCTATATCCTGGCGGTGCTGGCCGGGCGTCACCGGATTCCCTTTTATGTCGCTGCACCCTGCTCCACGATCGATCCGAACGTGGAGGACGGCCGGGGGATCGCCATCGAGGAGCGCGATCCGGAGGAGATAACCACCTTTAACGGGGTCAGGATCGCTCCCGCGGGGATCGAAGCGTTCAATCCCGCCTTCGATATCACCCCGGCGGAGCTGATCAGTGCCCTGATCACGGAGTGCGGCCTGCTGCACCGGCCCTGCCGGGCCGGGTTGGAGTACCTTTTGGCAAAGGGGGAGAAGGAAGATGAATAGGATTCTCTTTGCCGGAGCCTGGATCATGGGGCTGGATCCGGAGCGGCCGGACTGCTTCAACGGAGACCTGCTGGTGGAAGGCGATCGCATCGCCGAGATAAGCGAGGGAGCGGGGCTGATCGAGCGCCGGGAGGGAGACCGGATCATCGACGGCCGCGATCTGCTGCTGCTGCCCGGGCTGATCAATACGCACGGCCATGCGGCGATGACCCTGCTCAGGGGCTATGCCGATGACCTGCCCCTGCAGCAGTGGCTGGAGCAGAAGATCTGGCCGGCCGAGGCGAACCTGACCGGGGACGATATCTACTGGGGTACGCTGCTGGCCATCTGCGAGATGCTGAAAAGCGGCACGACCACCTTTACCGATATGTACTTCCATATGGATCGCGCCGCCGAGGCGGTTGTCGACGGCAAGATCCGCGCGGTCCTTTCGCGCGGCCTTGTCGGCTTGAACGACAGCGGCGAAAAATCGCTGCAGGAGGCCTCTGCCTTTCAGCGGGAATGGCACGGTGCCGCCGG
>JAAZPS010000297.1 GCA_012797095.1 Bacillota bacterium
ACCGGGGAGAAGGAGCGTCTGGCGGCAGTCTTTCTGAAATGGTTTACCGACCCGCGGAACAATCTGCGTTTTGTCGCCTCCACCGGCTATCTTCCCGTAACCGGGGAGGCCTTTGACGAGCTTATCTCCCGGGAGAGCGAGGCCGTCTCCGATGGGAAGGTGAAAGAGCTTCTGACCACCTGCCAGCAGATGCAGCAGGAGTACGAATTCTTCGTGCCCCCGCTTTTTGAAGGTATCGATCAGCTGCAGCTCAGATATGAGGAAACCTTCAAGAAGACAGCAGCAGCGGCGGCGGATCGCTATCGGCAGCTTTCAGCCGGCAGCGATCTCGAGAGCGCCTGCGACGCCGCCGTCAAGCAGGCCTTTGCAGATCTCCCGGTTCAATTTCAGGGGAACAGCTAATTGAACAGGATCATCCACCGGTTGAAAAATGCAGGCCGAAGGCCGCTGGAAAGGCTTTACCTGGCCGGCAACGGCGGGATCGCCCTCGGGACGAGGCTGTTCTTTTTTCTGCTGGTGATTCTGCTGACCATCTTTTTTGGCGTCATCGCGATCCTCCTTCTCAGCGGCACCCTTACCGCCGGCCTGAAAGAGAACGAGAGATTCCTGGAGAGCGAGCTGCAGCGCCTTTCAGCCGATATTGCCGGACAGTACGGCCAGATCTCGCGTCAGACGGTCAAGCTGGCCCGCGAGCTGGCCGCCAGCATCGAGCAGCGCAGCACAGCTCTGGAGCTGCCCCTGTCCGAGCTGGGCAGGTACCCCTTTCTGCTGGAAGAGCTTATCGCCGGGGAATGCGAACTGGCGCTCTACAGCCTCATCCTCGCCAAGAGCAGCGGGGTCTTCTTCATCCTCGACGGGACGATCAACCCGACCCTGAGCGGTGCGGCGAGCTCCCGGGCGGGGCTTTACCTGAAGAATATGGAGCCCAATGTGCTCAGCGCCTCCGCTCCGAATATCACGGTTCTGCGCGGTTTCCCCGGAACGAGCCGCAAAAGATCGCTGCCGCTCCACGCCCAGTGGCAGCTGGAATTCGATACCGCGGACGCGCCCTTTTACCACCGTCCCCTGGAGACGGCAGCAGCAGAGCCTCGGCTGCCGCTGTCACAGCTCTACTACTGGAGCGAAGCGTTGATCCTGCCCGGCACCAGCGAGGAGGCGATGCTCTGCACGGCGCCCCTGATCGATTCGCAGGGCTGCGTCTTCGGGGTGTGCGGCCTCGAGATGAGCGGTATGCTTTTCAAGCTGTCGTACCTGCCGAACAACAGCACCTACAAGCGCCTTTTCTGCCTGCTCGCTCCGGTGCAGGAAGATCGGATCGAGCTGAGCCGCTCCCTCTTTGCCGGCGGCTATTCGGCCCGGATCATCTCGGGCGGGCTCGGGACGCTCAAGATCACCGGACAGCGTCGCCGCTTCCACCGCTACAAGGCAGAGCAGGGGGAAGGCTCCTTCCTGGGAATCCATGCGCCGGTTCAGCTCTACCCCCACGATTCTGCCTTTGCCGATCAAAACTGGACCGTGGCGCTGCTCCTTCCGGAGGAGGACCTGATGAAGTCCGTTGTCAAGCTCAACCTGATCCTGTTCTCCTCCCTGGTCACCCTGGTGATCGCCGGCGCCGTGATCGCCTTTGTCCTGAGCAACCGCTTCTTCATCAAGCCGCTCTCCGAAGGGCTGGCTCTGATCAGGGACGCAGCCCCGCCGGGGGAGGCCAAAAAAACGAGAATCCCGGAGATCGACAACCTCATCGATTTCCTGGCCCGAAGAGACCGGGAGCTGGCCGAAAAAGCACGGCAGGAGAATCTCTCGATCGAGATCCTGAACCGTTTTCTGGAAAGGGCGGCAGCGCTCACCCGGGCAGAGCAGCAGGTCTTCAAGCTCTACGGGGAGGGCCTGTCGGTGCATGAAATAGCGGAAAAACTTTACCTGAGTATCAATACGATCAAAACCCACAGCAAACATATCTACGCCAAGCTCGAGGTGACCTCGCGCGAAGAGATCGTTCTGTACAGCAACCTGCTGAAAGAGATCGGCCGGGAGATCAACTTTGCCGACGACACACGGGACAGCTCCTGAACCGCCCGACCCCCCACTCCCCCTCGCTTGACCAAAAGTGACGCCTGCCCGGAGATTCTTCGCTGCGCTCAGAATGACAGGGGGGGGACAAAGGGTAGGCTTTACCACATCCTAGTCCCAGCCTTCACCCCCACCCCGGGACAAAGGGGACGTACGTTGTTGTCCCATTTCACGCTTTTTCAGCCAAAGCCGGGGGATAACGTTTCACCCCAGCCGAGGGATCCAACGTTTCACCCCCACCCCGGCCCTCCCCCCTCAAGGGGGAGGGAGTTTTTTGGTTTTCCCTCAAGGGGGAGGGAGTTTTTTGGGGTTTCCCTCAGGGGTGGTGTCATCCTGAGGGCGAAGCCCGAAGGA
>JAAZPS010000298.1 GCA_012797095.1 Bacillota bacterium
CATCATCTATTTGGCGCAGCAGATTGAAAGAAATTCCTTATAATATTGTTTCCGGTGCTGCTTCCGGTTTTTATGAGCTTTCTTTCTCTGTACTCAAGATGAAATATCCGAATCTGAAGACCCTTAGAGAATTTCTCTGCTCGGAAGATTATATCGGCAATATCACAATAGAAATTTCCTACACCGGAAAGTTAGAGACAAAATCGATATATAAAGCTGTTCAAAATGCTCTAATGACGGTAGCTAAACACATAACAGAGATTAAGCAGGAATATCAGGGATCTACGGTATTTGAAGCGAGACGTCTCAAATCCGTCTTGAAAGATAAGAAGGTTAAACTGGGAAAAATTGATGAAGATGGCGGCCGAGGTGCATCTCAGATTAATAATACTAACACTCGTTTTGCTCTCGATTTAGCACAAAGGGACTGGTACATCTTTAATGACAACTATGGCACTAGCGAAGAAAAGTTATTTCTCCGTTACTTTGACGCGAAAATAGTGCCGCAATTAAAAGCAAAGAACCTTGAGTTTTACGTTATCAGAAATGAGCGAGTACCTGATCTTGCGATTTACAGCTTTGATACTGGTGAGCGATTCGAGCCGGATTTTCTGCTCTTTATTCGCAAGAGAAAAGAACAGACTTTTTCAGCACAACAGGTTTATGTAGAACCTAAAGGTTCACATCTATTGTTGGAGGATGCGTGGAAAGAGCAATTCCTCTTGGAACTTACTTCTGTTGCTTCTGTAGATAAAAGCTATACCTTTGGCAACGAATACAAAATTATCGGTTTGCCGTTCTTTAATGAGGAGCAAAGATTAACAGAGTTTGATGAAGCGATAGAAAGCTTTATTGCGACGCTATAGGCTATAGTATGAAAATGTAGAGGAAGTTGTAAAATGATACTTAGTCATCAGGCACTTGAAAAATTAAGAGAAATTATTAATGGGGATAATACAGATCGTTATCGTTCTGGGCCAAAACTGGTAGAGTTTTTTAATCGATTAGGATTTCGTGATACCTATGGGCAAGGCTTCCCATCAAGATGGAAATACACTGATGAAAAATTAAAACAAATAAATTGAAAGCCTGAGCTAGATAAATGTATTAAGAACACCTTTAGTGTCATTGATTATATTGACAACATTCAAGAATTGGATCAATTAATTGGGGAATTTAATAAATATTTGGCATTTGATAAGTGGCAGGTAATCCGCAATAACGATGAAATTTCATTTAAGAAATTGGACCGAGTTATTATACCCAGAAGCAAGAATGCTGATGAAGAAATTAAGGAATCCGAATTTCTAGGTAAAACATTTGAAATTGACATCTCGAGTTTAGGTTTAGATTCCATAATTAGCGATATTATTGAGTGTCGGATAAAGGAAATAGAAAAGTGCATCAGTTCCGATGCCCCATTAGCAGCCGTAATAATTACAGGCAGTACAATGGAAGGAATATTACTAGGAGAAGCGACAAGTTATCCGAAAACCTTCAACAGGGCTTCATCTGCACCTAAAGACAAAAATTCAAAGGTAAGAAATTTCCAAGACTGGACTCTTAGTAATTTTATTGATGTAGCTTATGAAATTGGATTGATTAAATTGGATGTCAAGAAGTTTAGTCATATAGTCAGAGATTTTAGAAATTTCTTCCATCCTTATGAACAAATGGTTTCGAGATTTCGCCCTGACAAAAACACTGTATTGATATGTCTTCAGGTACTAAAAGCCTCCATTATTCAAATAGCTGAATTTAGAAAGAAGCATCAGTAATGATTTTGTATCAACCCCTCCGTCCTTAGCCATTATTATTGTGAAGTCGCACCCCAAAAACCCTTGTACCCCCAAGCATTTCGGGATTTTACATTCCATTACATCTAGCCGTTAAAAACTACCCAAAATCATTTTGTAGACCAAAAGTAGCCCGAAAGTAGACCGTACGAACCTAAAGTCGTCAAATTTCAGTCTACTAGTTTCGCGAATAGGGTAGATAGCTTGAATTTGCATTGATCTCACCCAGTTGGGGGCCATAATCATTTTATTTGCATTGCTGTTCAAAGGGATCAGGGAGTCCAAAGAAGAAGTTAGCACCATCATGAGCCAAAGGAGGATCCAGACAGGTGAACTACTATCTGGCAGTTGACATTGGGGCGTCCAGCGGGCGGCATATGCTCGGGTATCTAGAAAACGACAAAATCATTGAAGAAGAGATCTTCCGTTTCGAAACTCACAGCAAATTGGTCGGGGAAAAATGGGTCTGGGAATGTGAGGCTCTGGTTGAAAATGTGATCAAGGGGATGGAAGCATGCCGGGATCTGGGCAAGATCCCGACAATGATCGGGATCGATGCCTGGGGCGCTGATTACGTGATCCTGGACAGGGACGGTGGGCTGCTGGGCAATGCGGCAGATTATCGTGACGAGATGGCGCTTGTGGGGATGATGTTCGAGCTGGAAAATACCATTCCCTACGCGGCATATTACAGGAAGATGGGCATAGGGAGGATGCCGATCGATACGATCTACCAGCTGATGGCGCTCAAAAATAGTCATCCCGAACTGCTGGAAAAAGCGGGTGCTGTCTTGATGATACCTCCATTTATCAATTACCGTCTCACCGGGACGATCAAACAGGAGTACACCAGTGCCGTTACTACGGGCCTGATCAACGCGACAACCCAGAAATGGGATCGGGATACCATCGAGAAACTGGGCTTTCCGGTAGACGCCTTTACCGAGCTGTACGCACCGGGGGAGATAGTGGGCCACCTCAGCAAGGAAGTGCAGGAGCGGGTGGGGTTTGATTGCACTGTGGTGCTGCCTGCAGCACATGACACGGCCAGCGCTTTCTTGGCCGTGCCCCGGGAGGATCAGCACAGCGTCTCGGTTTCAAGCGGTACCTGGAGCATTCTGGGGATCGTGAACGACAGGCCGGTAACCACGCCGGCAGCAATGGAGGCCGGTTTCACCAACGAAGGCGCTTATCCCAGGCAGTACCGTCTATCAAAAAATATCATCGGCATGTACATGCTGGAAACGATCAGGGCCAGTCTGGGTGGAAAGCATGATTATGCACAGCTCATCGGGATGGCCAGGGAAGCAGATCAGATAACCAGTGTTATCGATATGAACAATATCATGTATCTGGTTGCACCCGATCTGATCGCCGCGATAAAAGACGACTGTTCTCAATCAGGCCAGCAGGTTCCCCAAACAGATGGTGAAGTGCTGCAGGTCTTCTTCCACAGCCTCGTGACCTGCTATGCGAAAACAATAAAGGATCTTGAGAAAGTCACGGGGAGCAAATTCACCTCTTTCAATATCGTGGGCGGCGGCAGCCTGAACGACTATGTTAACGAACTGGCTGTTCAGGCAACGGGGTTGCCGGTACTGGCAGGCCCCCCCGAAGCCACAGTCACAGGAAATTTGATGGCCCAGATGATTGCAGGGGGAGAATTTGCGAATATGGAGGCCGCACAGGCAGCTTGCGCAAGGACCTTTCCTTCAAGACGTTTTGACTGAAAAAATAATTGAACCCTTTAGCAAAATATGAGTCAGTGATACGCCCTGACGAGCAGGTGAGAAGATGACAGGTAAAATAGATCTGCTGGCAGAATATGTGCAGCAATTGAAAAAGGAAGGGATCGGGATGGGCGGAGCAGCCCTGGTGATGAAGCTTGATCCCGACAACTATATGGTGTCGCTTGAAGGTGCAGCCGGGCAAAAGTGGCATCGCCATATGCTGAAAAAAGAGATTCCCCTGATCTACAATATTTTTGCCGGTTCCAGGGATCTTTCTGCAGTGATGCAAACCCGTCCGCGATATTCTGTTCAGGCTGCCAACGAGGGCAGGGATCTCCCGCCTGTTCTTGATGATATGGCCCAGATCGTCGGTCCCAAGGCGAGGGGGTGTGATGAAGCTGATGAAGCCAGGATCATTGCCGTTCTGAAAAAGGGCAACGGCTGCTTGCTCAAAGCGAAAGAAGCGGTTGCTTCCTCTGCCATTGCAGTGGGCAGAAATCCGGAAGAGGCCTTTGCGGCAACACTGATCCTGGAAAAATCCGCCCAGGCTTTTATCGAGAGCCGCTGTCTGGGCGGTGCAAAACCCCTAAATGGCTTGATTGCCTGGGCGATGCATAAACAGTATAACCTGGTTTACTCGAAAATGGACCGGCAAATCGAATTGCAGACCGAACAGGATATTCCGCGCCGCATCCCTGAAAAGGAGCTGGCCTTGAGGGAAAAGATCACTACCTACGGGAAAAAACTTTCCGCAGAAAACCTCATCCAGGGCACCTGGGGGAATATCTCTGCACGCCTTGACGAAAGGTATATGCTGGTCACCCCCTCGGGTCTGGATTATCTCAGATTGAGCCCCTATGATATTGTTCGCGTTGAGATGGAAACATTGGCGTACGAGGGGCGATTGAAGCCTACATCGGAAAAGGGGATCCATGCGGCGCTTCTTGCCGCCAATCCCGGGGTGAACGGTATCATCCACTCACACCCTGTGAATTGCAGTGTCTTCGCCGCTGCCGGGAAACCGCTGCCTGTAGAAAATGAGGCAGAACGGGCACTTCTAGGCAAGGAAACCGGTTTTGCGAAAACAGCCATACCCGGCACGAAACAGCTGGTCAGGGCGGTGACAGAGGCGATCAGCGGGAACCAGAAAACGTGTATCATGGGAAACCACGGCATTCTGGCCTGCGGTGAGTCGCTCGGCGATGCGCTGGAAAAATGCCGTGCCATGGAGAAGGCAGCCCGCCGCTACCTTGACAAATGCTGCAGCGCAGGGAAACGATAGAACAGGATCAAACTATATTGCGCCCCGACCCGGGCTGCAGTATCCCGGGCCGGAGCGCGATAATGCCATTCCCGAACCGATCCCAATGTTAATTGTTACCGGCGCACCCTATTCGACAATGATCCTGGCGATCTGACGAACCCACCGGGGTTTGTTCACATCGCCGGGCTCCTTCTGACCGTTTACCAGCCGGAAAGGGCTGCCGGTGGAAGGGTCATAGGGTTCATTGTTCTCCTCCCAGGCCAGGATCATTTTAAATTTCTTCTCCGGATTCTGTTGATCCAGGTAATCATCCCGCTGCGCCTCTGCGAGGGTGTAGGTGACGGTGTAACCATCCTCCGAGACGAAGCTTACTTCTGCAGCCTCATCCCTCAGTTCGGCCTTCCGCTCCAGCACGGCCCAGACTGAAACTCCCTTGAAGTGATAATGTTCCTCGGTGCCGTATGTGTTGATCGAAAAATAGTCGTCTTCCACCAGAGCATCTTCCATCTCTTTGAGATCTCCCAGGGTCAGCTGGACAGCACTCGCCACACCACCACCTTCGATATCAATGGTTGAGGCATCGGCCGGATCTGTTTTCTCCCCGGCACAGCCGGCTACGACAAGCAGGGCTGCCAGCAGTAACAGCAGCGCCCAGCGCCTATGCTTGATGATCATTTTTCAAGTTTCCTTTCTGCGTTTCAGATAGTTGTACAGGCCTCTTCCCACCAATCCGCCAATCAAGATTGCTCCCACCACGATCCAGATCCAGTGGGCTTTCCCTGACTCCGCACCAGTTTCCGTTATCTCAGGGTTTTCAACATCATCACCCGGTTCAGGTGCCCCTATATCGTCACCGGCCGCGGCACCTTCATCAGCTTTGCTTTCATCGCCGCCATCGTCCTGTGAGCTTTCTCCGCTGTTGTCAACCCGTTCATCATCCTTCTTTTCGTCCGTGCCTGTCGCTACCTTTTTATCGCCATCAGTTTTGGAAGCGGTGCCCGCAGAAGGGGCCTTCTCGTCAACTTTCGATGAAGGATCACTGCTGCCCTGTGAAGCGCCGCCGCTCTGTTCATCACCATCCGCGGACCGTTCCCCCCCCACGACAATGCGGACAAGGTTGTAAATGAATCCTGACTGATTGGTGTCACTTACATTTCCCTTCGTCTGCCCGAAATAGATACGCGGCGCCCTATCATCAACTTTGACCGCCTGCTCTGACCAGACCACATCAGCTGGATCTGGCAGTCCATGATGTTCATAGAGATCGATACGTCTCAAACCGATCATGGCCGCCACACCTTTTGCGTTTTTATCCTTGGTATCAAAATGGGGATAGTAGTAGCGCCCATTGAGATCCCAAAGACATTTAGTAATTAGCGGCTCGTCTTCACCTTTGGCATAAAAAGCTATCTTCTGATTGCCACTCTTCAAATTATCGCCCTTCGGGCCACCCAGAAGGGCAACGAGATCATATCCCTCCACCTTCCATATCTTGTGGAAATCCTGTGCGTTGCAGGTGGAATAGTATCGCACTGTCTTTGTGTATCTGTTCCAGTCATTCTGATAGATGAGCACATCCTTTTGCAAACCCGTTCCGGTGATGGTCAGGACTGGTTCTGCCGCCAGGGTGGCGGCTGCCGGAAGCATAACCGCAAAAAGGGCAGCAAGTAAAATAAATAGATACTGAGAAAACACTTTACGCATCAGAGCACACCTCACTTTTTTAGTCTGCAGTATTTAAAAGCAGGCGTCCAAAGTTCCCCTGCAGGGATGGAACTATCCGCAGCGGGCGGGCTGTGCTTGTCCGCCGGATCGGACGGGCGCAATTCTCTGTAAATTAACCCCAACCCCCTTTTCCAAAGGAGAAGCAGCCATAGGGAAAATATACCCTCCCCCCGCCTTATCTGCGGGGGGAGGTTTATTACCACCATTCAGATTGCCGGCACGCTCTTTAGACCACTTCCCGGCGACTGCGGTAAAGAAGGGCCCCCAGGGAAAGCAGCATCAGAGCAGCCAGCAGCTGCATCACTGTATGCAATCCGCCCCAGGCTCCCGGCAGATCCGGTTTCTGGGGTTTTGCATCTTCTCCAGGCTCCTCAGACACCGCATAGGTGACGAATTCGGTAAGGTGCTTGGTCCAGATCACCAGGTCGCTGCCTATCTCGATCTTTCCTTCGCCGCCCGGCGGCAGCAGATCATTGGCATAATCCTGGTTATCCGTCCCCAGAACACGGGTAATCTCAGCAAAACGGCCATCCCTGACAAAGCCCACGACTTTTCCAGCCTGGCCTGGAATAAATATCCGCACAGCCTGGTCAAAAAGTAGCTCTCCATCGGGAAAACCGATTTCAACAACAGCGCTCACATCACCGTCGATGATGACGGAGGGGCTTTCCTTGATCTCGGGAAAATGAAGCACGCCGTCCCAATCTGCAGGTCCAGTCACTGTAGTGCCGGCGGGTATGACGACCTGCACCAGTTGCCACGCATCCTCAACCAGCAGCTCACATTCCAGGGTCAAAGCAGGCAAGACAGCCTGTTGTCCTCCCCCTGCCTCAACGGTATTGAACTTGAGCGTCGGTGTTGCCACCCCTGCGGGAACGATCATCTTGATGCTATATTTGTCGGAGTCAATGGCGAGCAGATCAAGATAGAAGTCGGTGACATCCCCTGCTTCTACCTCCACCTGCGCCGGTTCATCGGCCGTGCCCGGAGGGGGTAATAATATCTCCTGTACGTATTTATGGATGCTCACCCCTTTGACCAAGGTAAGACGATTGCGCCAGTTGCTACCATCGTTAAAGTTACGATAAATACGAATGTTCGAGGAGTCATAGCCTGCTTTTGTATCCTCGAATGGCTCCCCGTTTACTGCATAGGTCACCAGGTAATCCTGATCAATGACTTCCTGCAGCGTAACTGTATCTCCATCATATCCGCCGTCAGTCGCTTTTATAATGAGCTCCCAGGTCGGATTGGTCACCCCCAGAGCTGCCAGGATATCTTTAAGCAACACGCCGGTAGCCTGATGCGTAACCGATTGACCGCCGGAAGAATAGTTGTATGAAGATGTAGTCTTATCAAACGCTTTCAGCTGATCCAGGGTGTAGTCCTTGGCACCGCCAGGCACTCCATCACCGCTGACGGTTAGAACAGCCGGCCCGGTGGGAACATCTCCCTCCAGGGGCGCCTCATATCCGCCGGTGCCCACAACGATGCAGTCCACATTCTTCGTCCATCTGGAGTTGTTCTCTTCCACGATGAGGCGCAGCGGGCCGTACTGGTTCGTCCCCACATAGCCGGGGCTGGAGGCATCTGGCACAAGGGGGAAACCCTTGATGGCATAGCCCAAAATGATCTCCTTGGTCAGTCCCAGGCTGTTGACCACACCGTTGATGATCTCGCCTGTCTCCTGGATCTGATTGTAGCTCGGGCCGCTGTAGACCCTGATTCCGGAGGGGGTGGTCACACCGTCGGCCAGCCCGACCACATCCCGGATCAGGTTCCAAACGATGATCCCTTCAACCTCGGTGTCGCCCATATAGACGCTGCGCAGAATATGTTCATCCAGCGCCTGAAGCTGGCGCAGGGTGAAGGTGCGCGGCTCCGCCACCTGTGAACCGGTCACCCTGAGCACGGGCAGATCGAGGTACTGGGTGTAGAGGCCATGATCGTGCTTCCAGCTGTCTCCGGCCACGGCGCCCACAACGATCTCCACCACGCTGCCCACGGATTTGCCCTTGTTGGAATCGCCCGGTTCGATCTGGCCGATAACCAGGCGCAGGGGGCCGCCGTCGTTGCCGGCCGCCGCTTCGTACCCTTCCGATTCCTTAGCAGGTACCAGCGGCGTTTCATGCTTGCCGAAAGCGAGCATCACTTTCAGGTTAGCAGCGCCGGTAATTTCGTTGACATAGTCTCCCTTGGCGATCTCCTCGAGGTCAAAGGTCTTTTCAAAGCCATCTTCGGAGATAAAGGTGATCTTGTCAGCTCCGGCGCTGAAGCCCACCTCACGCTGCAGGAAATCGTAGATATCGATACCCCGGTACAGATCCGACTCTTTCGTCTCGCCCTTGGCCAGGCAGTATTCGCCGGAGATGACGTAATTCTGCATGAATTCCAGCTCGCCCACGGTGACAGCGTGATCTTTTCTGACACCATCGCCGCTGATGTTCAGAACAAGATCGGCATATTGATCGTACGGGGGCTGCAGGTGCGCGTAGGGATCGGCCACCATTTTCACGGAGATGGCGTTGACCGTTTTCAGCCATTGGCCCGGGCTTCCTTCCTGGGTCTGGCCAAAAAGGGCCATTAGAGGGCCGTAACGGTTGACTACACCTGTATCAGAGCCTTTGTAACCGGGATCATTTTTATCCCTCACCAGGGGATAGCCGTTCTTGGCAAAGGCGAGTACCGGCTTGAGACCGCTCACCCCGGTGAGCTCGTTGAAGTAATCCGGGCTGGTAATATCCGCCAGGCTTACTACCAGTTCCTGGCCGCCGTTGCCCGTAAAGGTAACCGTGCCCATGGTTCCGGGAAGGCCGATCTTTTCAAAGAGAAGATAATTCAGATCGACGCCCTCGTACAGGTCGGCAAAACCCCCTATATTGTAGCGGGCCTTGGCCCGGGCCTTTTCGGCAGCGACAACGGAGACGCTCTCGCCATAGATTAGATCCTCGAGCTCACCCACTGTGAAGGACTCGTTCTTGATGGTGATGCCCTTTTCATCCACCACGGTGATACCCAGGGTTTCATCAGCCAGAGCATTATAGGGGTCATAAGTATGGGTGGTAAAAGGAACATCCTCTCCCACCACCACGCGCAGGGCGTACTTGACCTGGTGGGAGCCGTTGGTGTGGTCGTAATCCTTCTTCCCGAAGATGATCCGCAGCGGCCCTCCCCGGTTGCCCAGGCCCGAATTGAAGCCTGCGTCGGTGGATTCCTTCACATAGGGGTAGCCGTTGACGCCATAGGCCACCAGCACGGGGTAGCCTGTTTTGATAGGCTCGACAGTGCTGCCGTCGAAGGTGCCGTCGCCCAGATCCTCGGCACTCTTTTCATAGTAGCCCCAGCACTCGGGATGCTTGAGATCGCCCACCGTCATGGGCGGAATATTGTAGTGATCGCCAGTGATGAAATTCACCGGTGTCTCCTCGTCAATATTCTCATCCATCCCCGCCTTAAGCAGTAGATCCCACAGGGGGACCCCCTTGTAGGTGTTGTAGTACCAGTAGTACGCGCTGTTGGAGGAACTGTACTCCTTCTCCAGGTGCAGATCGGTCATCGCTTCCAGGTCGGTCGTGGTATAGTTGGTCTCCTTGCCCAGACCGCTGCCGCTCAAGGTGAAGATATATTGCGTCAGGGCAGGATCGTCATAGGGCGCCTTGTTATGTTCAAAACCAGGTGTCTCCATCTCTTCCACGTAGATATAACCCAGGCTGTCGAAGGCAGGAGAGGCCCCGCCCCCGGACGGGTGAGAAACCAGTTTCAAGCAGCCGCCGTCGTTCCCTTTTTCCTCAACGTATCCGGCATCAGTCTTTTTGTAGACCAGCGGCACCTCTTCGACGCCGTAGGCCGCCACGAACGCCCGCGACCCGTCCCGGATCTCTTCCAGGGTATACTCGGCAATGACCTGACGCTGATAGTTTTTGAAGACAACATTGCCGGCAGTGGGCTTCAAGGTAATAAAATTGTCCAGGATATAGGAGATCTTGACGCCTTCATAGCTTCTTTCAAGATCTGCGCCATCAATATTTTCCAGGTAATCGCCGCGGTAAAGCCCCGCTGCGGGAACCTCCTCGAGCTGGCGCATGGAGAGAGCATTGTAGTTATGGACACCCGGCCCTTCCACGGTCATGGTGGCGCCGGTATAGGTGTCCACTTTGTAGGGGGCACCCTCGTAGGTGATATGCTTGTACGGGCTGTTGTCGAAGTCAACCCCGCTGGGACGCTCTTCACCCACCACGATGCGGGATAGGTTTTTTAGATAATCTGTCTGAGTTTGTTCACTGACATCACCCTGTGCCTGCCCCAGGATCAGCCTGGGAACGTCTACATCTTCCGTGAGCGCCTTGTCTTCCCAAAACACATCTGCCGGATCCGGCAGATGCAGATGCTCGTAAAGATCGGTCCGGTAGAAACCGATCATTGGCGCAACAGGCACTCCATCAGCTACATCAAATCGGGGATAATAGTATTGTGACTGCAGCTGGCTGATTGTTCTAGTTGTGTCTACGCCGTCAGTTGCCAAAAAGGTAACCACATAATCCTGATCGGTCTTGATATTATCCAACCCACCCATGACCTCAAAAAGGTCATAGCCACCGATCTTCCAGATATGGTGGAAATCCTTAGTGTTGTTGGAAGAATAGAGGCGCACTTCCTCTTCATAGTTGCTCCAGTCCTCCTCGTAAATCAGGACATCGTTCTCCAGCCCTGTCCCGGTAATGATCAAGGCCGGTTGGGCCGCCTGGGCCGTCGGCAGGGGCAACACGGGCAGGAGCTGACCCAGGGTCAACAAGAGGGCCAGAGTCAGGGCTACCAGATTCTTTAATAGCTTTTTCACGCGTCTTTTCACTAAAACTGTAACCTCCTTCTTAGTCAAGCGTCTGCAGATTCTCCGGGAAAGCGTCTGCAAATATGGGTTTCTTGACAGAACGCCGCCGGATTTCCCGTTGTGCTGCCGATGCTTCTGCCAAAACCCGGTTTGTAAGATCGATGTCTGGATGAGCCAAGATTATAGCCTTAGACGCTTTACATTATTGCTTATAGATTCAACAAAGTAGCTCTTTTCCCTTTTTATCCCGCACCACCTTCAGCCTATTGGGAATAGTCTTTCGATTTTCCCCTGAAACGCCCTGAAAGACCCAGCTAGTAGAGAACATCAAGGCTGTATCGCCGCAGCAGAAAATATAGCGCTACCGATACGGCCAGAACCGCCGCAGCCGCAAGACGGTGCTTTACGGTGAAAGGCTGTTTCTCCAGATAGCTCCGGCGGGGAAAAAGTCCGAAAGCCCGGCTCTCCATGGAGATGGTCAGGGTATCGACCTTGCTCAGCGCTGAAAGAACCAGCGGCACAAAAAGATAGCGGATCACCAGGGAAAAATTTTTCAACGAGGGCTTGTCAATATCGATCCCCTTGGCCATCTGGGCATTGCGGACCTGCGCCAGTTCGAGGAAAAAAAGCGGAATAAAGCGCAGTGCCGTGATCAGCATAAAACCGTAGCGGTAGGGCAGCCCGGCCTGCATGAGAGCGTATCCCAGCCGGTTGGGATCTGTGGTGGCCACAAACAGATAACTGGAACCGATAATGTTGAGAAAGCGAAAGACCAGAAGGAGTCCGTGATTCAACCCCAGAGACCAGATCTCCAGGGGTAACCCCAGAATGTTCTTCCGCCAGAGCAAGGCCCCTTCATGGACAAAGAGCAGATGCACCAGAAGGATCAAGGCACTGAAGGTGAAGATAAACCTGAGCTTGCTCCAGTAAAATTTTGGCCCCATCCCGGCAGCACGGTACCCCAGTAGCAAAAGAATGAAGAGAAAAAAAGAGCAAAGGTAATGCGGAAGGGTAAATACCAGCAGGCTGAAGCAGAGGAGCAGCTCCAGTTTAAGCAGCGGATGCAACCGGTGCATAAACGTATCCGCCGGCCGGTAGCTGAGGCCGGGCAGAAACGATCGGAAACTGGCGTAAGTAAGCCCAGCGGCACCTTTTCTTTTACGGAGCGGCCGCTCCCGGTCTGGATGCTTACCGCAATTGGCGATCTTTCTGGCCTCCTCACTGCGTACTTTTATTCCGGCTGGACCGGTTTAAATGAGCGTTCCCCGTTCGGCGGCCTGCATTATCATACATCTGATCCCGTTCGGAAAGGATGATCCGCCGGCAGATAGTGATCCTTGCCCTGCCGGGCCAGCTCGGCAAAAGCCCCGGCGGTGGGGGCGTCGATCAGGAGCTTGCCCTTCTCCAGAAAGAGCACCCGTGTGCAGCAAGAAGCGACCACGGCCGGCTCGTGGATAGCCATGAGCGTGATCCCGCCCCCGAGGCTATGCTCGCGGAGAGCCTCCATGAGCAGATCGAGCCGGTCCTGATCCTGTCCCACCAGGGGCTCGTCCAGAAGCAGGATCGAAGGCCGGTAGGCCAGCACCGAAACCAGGGTGAGCCGTTTCTTTTCACCCTGACTGAGGGCAAAGGGCAGCTTTTCCCGGTAGCACTCCAGATCGAAGTGAACAAGAAGCTGCTCCAGATGCGTCCGATCCTTTACCCGATCACCGCCCAGAAACTGTGATGGCAGCCCAGCTTCCTTGAATACGGTTTTCTCAAAAAGCTGATGGTTGGCATTCTGAAAGGTCAAGCCCATCTCCCGGGCCCGCCGGGTTACCCTGCATCCGGCCAGATCGTTCCCGGCAAAGCAGATCCGGCCCTGCTCCGGTTTTAAAATACCTAGCAGCGCCAGCAGCAGGGTGCTTTTGCCACAGCCGTTGTCACCCATCAAAGCGGCTGTCTCCCCGGGCTGGAGGGAAAAGGTGATCTCCTCCAGTACCGCTTGCTGCTCGTAGCCCACCGTAAGTCTTTCCACCGAGAGCAGCGGCGCGGCCCTGTCCTGTCCCCCCGGCGTCTTCGGTACCCGCGGGGCACTTTCTGCGCCCTGCGCAGACTTCACCGGGAGAGCCTTTCTCCCCACCAGCTTCAGGACCGGATCACTCCGGTGGCAGCAGCTGTCGGACAGACGACCGGACCGGACCAACTGTTCCGGCAGCCCGGCAGCGGTAAAACGGCCGCGCTCCATCATGATCAACCGATCGGCAAAGGGAAGCAGATACTGCAGGCGGTGTTCAAAGATGATGATCGCGGTGTTCTCTTCACGGCGCAGTTTCTCCACCACGGCCAGCACTTCACGGCAGCCGCGGGGATCAAGGTTGGCTGTCGGTTCATCGAGGATAAAAAGCTGCGGCCGCATCGC